>NMQN01000204.1 GCA_003575245.1 Candidatus Atribacteria bacterium 1244-E10-H5-B2
ATGTACCAGAGTAGCTAAATTGGGAAAAGTAAAAAAAGAAGCATCGGGAAGACTAGTACTGACTGGTTCAAACCAGAGTGATACCTGGGGGAAGAGGGGTTTAAAATTATGTAATGGTTTTTATGCTCCCCTTTTTGAGCTAAACAAGGAGGAAATCCGTAAAATTGCTGATTATTCTGGTATAAAAATCTTACAAATAGGGGAAAACAAATTTAGAGAAGGTTGCAAGTTAAAACATTTACTTAAACCTTTAGCGGCTCCTCATTATCATGGTCAGGCAGCAGCAGAAACCAATGAACTATTATTAAGCATCTTAGAACAAGAGGAATATGATTCGGTTTTGGCTAATGTGAAGATTGTTGGACCTTTAAATAAGAATATAGGGTTAGTAAACGTATCTCCTTTGCCTGGAGAAAAATTGAAGGAAAAAATTATGGGAGAGTTAGGAAAAGTGAAAACTTTAGAAAAAATTGAGTTTTTAGATAAGCCGATTAAATTAATTATTAAGGCCAATAAGGGGCAGTTTGATAATCGACATTCCCGATATTGGTTAGAAAAGGGGAGGCTACAGCCAGATTTTTCTGTCCCCATGGAAGTGGAATGGTTATTGACTACTAACAAGAGTTTGTCTACCTTTCAGGTTATTGATTACCAAATAATTGAATAGTATAATTGAAATACATAGCGTAGAGCGTACAGCGTATAGAATATAAGATACAAAGTAATGTGTAATGAGTGATAGATGCAGGGTGCAAGTTGCAAGATACAAGTTGTAAAAAGTAGAGGAGTATTGCATACACCTTGATAACGTATAGCGGATAGTTCGAGAGTGAAAAACGAAAAGCGCAAAACCATGCTCAAAATTTAAAATTTAAATATATAGTATCGTGTAATTAGTTACTTGGTTAGTTGGTTATCTGGTTAGTTAGTTAATGAATCAATACATAACTAATTAACTAATTAGCCAACTAACTAGCTAGCTAATTTTATTGCTAAATTAAATATATGGAGGTAAAGAAAGATGTCTAATCAAAATTTATCTGAATTCGATATCCAGGAAGCTATAAAGGATGTCGCGAATTTAATGGGGGTTGCTGCTCGTACTGCTCCAAAATCTGCAGGTAAAGACTTTGTAGCGGTTAAAGCAATTTACGGAGAAGATGTAATCAGATTAGCTAAAGAGATGGTACGTTATGGCGAAGAGCTGAGTAAAAAGAATTTCGACCGTGATGGTGATAATGTTAAAAATTCTCTGGCTGTTTTATTGATAGGCTTGAAAGATGCTCAATCTCTCGGGATGAATTGTGGTGCCTGCGGGTATAACCAATGTGCTGATCGAATTTCTCATAAGGGTAGTGAATTTGATGGTCCTCAGTGTGCTTTCAGAGTTTTAGATATGGGAATTGCTATTGGGTCAGCTGTCAAAACTGCTGGAATACTGAATGTAGATAATCGAATAATGTATCGTGCGGGAGCAGTAGCTAAAAAAATTGGTTTAATAGATGCGGATTTTGTAATGGGTATCCCCTTATCGGTAACTGGCAAAAGCATTTATTTTGACCGATAAGCCTAAACTAAGGCTGGCGTCAATTAAAATTAAAAAAAATAAAAGATAGGTTACTGCGAAAAAATTGCTCAGCATTTTAATGGAGAAATGAGAAAAATTAACCCTTTCTAACAAATGTGACTGATGTTCACACAATTAATATTAAAAAATAATATAAAATATTTCAAATAAAAGGATTCAGAAAGCCTTTGTTTGTCGTATATTTCGGTAAAAAAATTATAAAAAATAAATATTCTGGAGGTTAAGTTTAAAAATTGGCACAGTAATTGCTTCTATTATTGGTTAGAATAAAAAAATTAAAAGGAGGTGAACCAGATGAAAACGAAGCTAATTATACTAACCTTAGTAGTTGCAATAACTGTAGTATTTTTAGGTTTTGCTCAATCTTCTTATGCCCAGCAAGATACACCTTTAGTGAAACAGAAGATGCAACGGCAAAAAAGTTGTGTATTTAGAGAAATAATGGAAAGAAAACGAGGCGATTATCCTGCCATAAGAATGGAAAGGCTTATAAAATTTCTAAATCTATCCGAAGAACAAATAACTGAAATTAATAAAACTTTATTGGGTTTTCAAAAAAATTCACTTGAGCTTAGGAATAGAATGCAAATTAAAGAATTAGAAATTAAAGCATTATTGTTAGAACCCGAAACTGAATTAGCAAAGATTAGGGAAAAATTGAAAGAAGCTGCCGATTTACAGGTGGAGTTAAAAGTTAAAACAATTGAAAAATATTTAGAAATTAAAGATTTGCTAACTCCTGAACAGCAAGCAAAATTACCCTTAGGCGTTCCTTCCCAAATATTTGCCTTGGAAAAGTTTGGTACGGGTAGAATGATGAATGATTTTTGTTGGTAAATTTGGTAAATATTAGAGTAGATTTAAAAAAGGGAGGAAAACAAATTTTCCTCCCTACAAAATATTTTTTTAGAGAGGTGTAAATATAAAATGATGAAAATGAAATTAGTAAAGATAAATAGAAATACTATACTTGCTACAGCTTTAGTCCTTTTTCTTTCTTTGAGTTGGGTAGGTGCTGTAAGTGCAGAAACTGAACAAACTGAACCTTATTTAGTTCTTGAAACTTTTAGCAATAGCATTGCAGATATTGCCGAAAAAGTTGGACCAGCTGTAGTTAATATAGATACAGTTAGAATGATAAAAACACAATTTCCATCTTTTGAAGATCCCATATTCAGGAGATTTTTTGGACGTGAGTTTGAAGAATTCAGAAGGACAATTCCTCAAAAAGGTACGGGCTCCGGATTTATCATAAATCAAGAGGGATATGTACTTACAAATGAACATGTAGTGCGTAAAGCAGATAAGATAAAAGTTACTCTTTCTGATGGCAGAGAATTTACCGGGGAAGTGATAGGCTCAGATGTAACTTCAGATATGGCTATAGTAAAGATACAAGCAGATCATTTACCCACTGTAACTTTAGGTAATTCAGATAAATTAAGAGTTGGAGAAATTGTAATAGCTATTGGTAATCCTTATGGACTTCAACAGACGGTAACCATGGGTGTAGTAAGTGCTAAAGGCCGTTCTATTCCAACGGGAATAGGAGGACGTATTTATAGGAATTTTATTCAAACAGATACAGCTATCAATCCTGGAAATAGTGGCGGTCCCTTACTCAATATAAAAGGAGAAGTTGTGGGAATAAATACCGCTATTATTCCCTACGCTCAGGGTATAGGATTTGCTATTCCTATTAATATTGCCAAGAGGAATATAGATGATCTTATTAATTTGGGTAAAGTAAGAAGGTCGTGGTTGGGTGTGTACATTCAAGAAGTTACCCCGGAAATTGCTGAACAATTTGACTTAACCGAAGCTAAAGGTGTATTAGTAGGGGATGTGATTGAGGATAGCCCGGCAGAAGAAGCTGGGTTAAAAAGAGGAGATGTAATTGTAAAGGTGAATGATGAAGAGGTTAATTCTCCGGAAGAACTTCAAGACAAAATAAGAAGTATTGAGATAGGTGAAAAAGCAAATGTAGAAGTTGTGCGAGATGGTAAAGAAATCTCCTTTGTAGTAAAAATCGGTGAAATGCCTACTCTGGAAGAAGAAGGAGAATATCCAAAAGAAAAAGTATTTTCCGTGCAAACCGGATTAAAAGTTGAGGCAGTTACTTCAGAAGTTGCTAAAGAATTAGAGTTACCCCGGGTAAAAGGGCTGGCGATTACTGATGTAATTCCAGGGAGTTCAGCAGATGATATGGGCCTGCAACCAGGAGATGTAATTTTGGAAGCCAATCGAATAGAAATGTCTTCAGTTGATGAATGGGAAGAGCTAATTAATAGATTAGAACCTGGAGATACACTACTATTATTGGTTTTTCGTAGCGGACGTACCTATTATGTGCCGATTAAAGTAGAAAAGATTGACTGAAAAATTAGCATATAGCGTTTAGCGTTTAGCAGATAGCGTAGAAGATATTAGTTATCCAGTTGCCCGGTTAACCAGTTTTCCAGATAAAATTAAAGGTCATGAGTTGTAAGTTAAAAGTTAGTTGCAGGGGAAGTAGGGGCGTATACAATACGCCCCTTGTATTTACGGACTGTTTCATCATTGTGGAGTAAACTCAGGGAACGTGGTAATCTCAAACCTACAGGCATGATGATTCGCGTCTATTCAATTCAACACTCATGTCGGTTACTACATTAATCAATAAACTAAATTCAATTGGCTAATTAATACTAACTGGTTAACTGGGAAACAGGGTAACTGGCAAACTGGCCAACTGAATAATAGCGCTACACGCTATACGCTTTTTTTATTTGCAACTGCCAGCTTTTTTAAAATTAATTTTAAAATATGATAGAATATTAGAAATATTTAATAAATGAGACGGTTTATAAAATTGAAAAAAGATA
>NMQN01000048.1 GCA_003575245.1 Candidatus Atribacteria bacterium 1244-E10-H5-B2
CTCTAATTTCCCTTACCATTCTATCCATTGCCTGACGGGCATTTCGTTGAGCTGCCAGCTGATATTGTCCTGTTATCCAGGATTTAGTTCCTCCGGTAAAAAAAGTTGCTAATCCTAAAACAATTAATCCCAGGATAACCACTACTACCATCATTTCAATTAAGCTAAAGCCTTTTTCTTTTTTTAAATGAAATATTTTCATTATATATTTTTCTCTTTTTCTTTAAATAAATTATTTTGTTATGATTATTATTGAATTTCGATATCTAAATATCCTTCGATTTCCGTTGTACCACCCTCACTATCAGTAAATTCCGAGGTAGCTTCTATTCTTGCTGTACCAGATCTTATTGGATGTATTTTTGATTGTAATTCTATCGTGGCTTCCCCTATCCATTCTACTACTGGTGCTGGATTTGTTCCTTCAAGTGTAGCTAAACTGGGCGTTTCAACAGAAGAAAATTCAACTGTTCCTGAATATCTAGTAACTGTAGTTTCACCATCTTTTATAGTTGCAGTTATAGTGCAAGTTCCTCCAAGCCCGCCCCCAGTTGGTATCCTTTGAGGGACGGCGATTAAATCGATATGGTCTGCGTCAACATAAAATACAACCTCTGCATTTCCATCAATAGTGATAGTATTAGTTGAAGAAACGTTAATTGTTGCAGTACCAGCATTTGCTAAAGAAGGATCTAGTACGACAGTGGCAACCCCATTCTCGTAAGTTACATTGATATCATCTGTATCTATCTCTTGTAAATCATTAGGAAAAGTACCCAAATTAGTACTAAATGTAATAACTTCAGAATAGCTCGTTAGGGTAATATCATTAGCACACTTTACTCGAGCAGTAATAGTTGATGTCTCTATCCCTCCTGCTTTGATACAATATGGATAAACAGTTACTGTAATATGATCTGGAACTAATGCTGCGGTAATCGTTAATTCTATAGAGCCTTCATCTAATATCCCTGCCTGATCTTCCGCATTTATATTTACTGTACCTTCTAAAGTAGCAGTAAATGTTACTATTATTGAAGAAGTAGAACCATCAAAAACAAGAGTATCAATAGATAAACGTCCAGAGCCATTCGAATTTTGAGTTGCCTCTACTGATAAATTAATAGTGCCTTCATAATTTATGGGAACCCCATCTACATCTTTGGTAGTAACAGTAACCTCGGATGTTTCGTTATTCGGCACAGAAACACGAGATGCAGAAAGGGAAATTTGCCCACCAGTAAATACATTTACTACACCCGGTTCTAAACCAGTGGCGCTCGCAGTTACGGTAATTGTCTCGGGAGTACCGTTAGAAGTTAGAATTATCCTTGCAATACAATTAATAGGAGCTATGGAAGTTATAGCTGATAAAGTCCCTGGACCTGAAACACTAAAAGTTATTACATTGGTTGCTTTAATTGCCGTTTCTCCATCAGCATCTACGATAGTTGCAGTAATTTTAGAAGTACTATTTATGTCAGCGGTCATATACGTTGGATTTGCAGTAAGATTTATTTTTACTGGTTTTTTTGGTACGGTAACTTTCAATGTTACTGAATCAGGAGTTAATCCACTGGCCGAAGCCATTATATTTACTTCGCCTTCGTAGGAAGGTGCAGTAAAGGTGGTACTGGCTGTACCATCATTTCCTAGTATTATGCTTACACTATTTGGTTGAAGGTCACCAGAGTCAGAAGTAAAGGAAATATCACCAGTCCAGATAGTAACAGTATTACCTTTATCATCTTTTACCACTGCAGTAATAGTAGAAGTCCCCCCAGTCAAAACATTATATGGATTAGCAATAAGCATTATTCTGGTTGCAGTACCTTCACTGGTTTCCATAAAATGTACCGACATACCGTTCTCAACCATTTTTGTATTTCCCTTTCTATTTCTCCAATAAACTTTGGTGGTGACTTTTTTTAGATTAGTACTCTCCTGTACAATTACTTCTCTTTCATATTCATATTTTGTCCCCGTTATGTAACTTCTACTTCGCATTCTAATTTTATCAAAATCCATATTTTTTATAACTTCCATTGCCTCACGAACATAGTTAGTGGCTACTGTTCTGTCCCGGGCATCGGCCATTCCCGTAAAACTGATATTGTAGGCTTGATATATTCCAAGTACGGCTATTGCAAGAATTACTACTGCTACCATTAATTCGATTAATGAAAATCCTTTTTGAATATTTCTTTTTTTTATTATTAACATATTATCACCAAAAAATAATTAGTCTTCCGGTTTACCAGTCGACCAGTCCACTGCGTATGTTACTCGTGAACTTCATGCCAATTATTAGTATATATAAAATAAGTAATTGTCGCTCCAGGCATTCCTGGCGGTATATTATTTATAAGTTCAGGTACTTGGTAAATAGAAGGAACTTGGTTACCCATATCGATATAATTAGATACAAAAGTACCTACTAATTCAGTCTGCTTTGCCATTGTAATCTTATTTTCAGCATAAAATGCCCCCATTATATTTAAATTAGCATCTCCACCTCCAGTAGCTATATCGATATCTCCGTCAGAAACAAGACCCAGGCTATCGCCGGTAGGAAATATCCCATTGGAGAGTAAGTGGCTATGAATAGAGATGTCTGCATAAGTTGCCGGTTCACCTTCTTCATCATAAGTTGCAGAAACCAAAGTTCCTTTTCCATCAAATATTATTGTTTCACCAGATTCCCCAATCACTAAACCATCGGGATTGTCTACCCATATTATTCCTTCAATTGTGAGTATTCCTGGATCTGGACCTGTACCTGGAACCCACTTAATATAATTACTTCCTACCACACCATATTCAAAACTCGGAGTATCTGCAGAAATCTCACTAATACCATTGATTTTTAATGCATTATCCTCATACTCATCCTTTAGATAATCAAAGTATGTAGGATACCCTTCGTAAGGATCATAAAGACTTGGAAACACAATGGCTACCCCGCCTAAATCATATCCGTTTTCCATGCCATTGTCTGAATGGATATTATTATCGAGAACACCGCCTATAAATCCATCAGTAACATAGACCCCTTGCAAAGTCTCTTTTATATAGGGATAACCAGAATCATCTTCTTCTCCTATATAAGCATTACCGGAAAGTTTTACTTTACCGTGTTTTACCCGAAGTTTAGCATTTAAAAATCCTACCTCTTCTTCGTTAAAGGTAGTCGTGGGAAGAGAAGGGACTCTACTCGATAAGTCTGTATCCATTCCCTCATAATTATTGCCAACACCTGCACCTCCACCCAAATCTATTGCAATATCAGTAGCCAAAAGTCCTTCTCCCAATAAATGCAATGACCCTCTGAATTCTGCATTGCCGTTTATAATCGCTCCAGCTGCTCCACTTCCTCCACAAATCGCATTATCCCATATTGAAAATATTTCTATCTTAGCATCTACTTGTACATATCTAATAGAATTATCATACTTACCTTTCGACTTAATAGTAACATTATTAGAATCATTTATTTTTAAAGAAACAATATATGTGCCATCACCAAAAGATACATCATAATCATCTTCACCATCATATTCTATTTTTTGAAATCCGTTTGCATCTTCATCAGTTAAGGAGTATCCATTTATATCACCATCATTCCAATCTTCACTGCTCTCAAAATCTTTTTTCAGATTATATAATGTTCTTTCAACTCCAGCTTCTGCAATGTAAAAAGCCTTAGTGGAATCACGTTGAAGCGTAGAAAGTTTAGTATCATTACTGGTCATAATAAGTAAGGATGCACCAAAAGTAATCAAAATAAACACAAATATTAAGGTAGTTAAAAGAGCCATCCCTTTTTGATTTGACAATAAATTTTTCATTACATTATTTTTGCAATCTTCTTTCGTGTTTATCACCACACTTTCAGTTGACCAATTAGCCAATTCACTAATTCCCCTATTGACCAATTAAACTATTCTTTTACTTAACAACTCGTAGGACAGGGTGGCACTCAATATTACTTGAGTGCCACCCTGTTTAATACTTTTTATAAACTATAATTTCTCAAACTAACATATGAATTTAAAGTTATATCTGGATTACCATCTTTATCAACATCTACTTCTAATAAAATATGAACTTTAGATAAACTTGGATAATCGAAATCTAAATTACTGACATTATTTATCAAAGGATTGTTATTCCTATTAATAGTATTGACTGATAATTCATAAGTTATCCCGGTCTCCCAAGGCGTATTAAATATTATTTTCTCATCATTACTAGTCGTTATCTCAGATGCTTCTCTTATCTCTCTTACCATTCTATCCATTGCTTGACGAGCATTTCTTTGAGCAACAAGCTGACTCTGCCCGGCTACCCAGGATTTAGTTCCTCCCGTAAAAAAAGTTACTAATCCTAAGGTAATCAATCCTAAAATAACCACTACAACCATTAGTTCAATTAAAATAAATCCTCTCA
>NMQN01000101.1 GCA_003575245.1 Candidatus Atribacteria bacterium 1244-E10-H5-B2
GAAAACCATGAGGCAATAGGTTTTGACAGAAAAAATTTAGTCTTAGCCAGCTTGCCCCGGTTCATAAAATCTTCAAATTGCATGGTAACCGTTCTATTGTTTTCGTCCCTTATCGGATAGACCAAGAAGCAATCTCTTTTAGGTTCCTTAACCCAATTATAACCCTTAATTTCTATTATATTGCGAGCCATTTTAGCTGTAATAAAACCTATCTGATATTTTTTGACATGATCTATTGCAAAACCTCTACTTTTGAGATATTTAAGGGCCCCTCGGGCATAAACTCCTGCAACGGGATATTTAGGATCCTTAAATTCTTTATCTCCCAGTAAGGTTAAAAAATAAGAATTTAATTTCGAGCCCATTATATCTAATGCCTCCGAGCTTAAATATTGAATTTTCTTTTTGCCGGCTTCTTCTTTTTTAAATCCTTTATCAGTTATTAACTTGTAGAAGGTCTCAAATTTATAACTTTTACCACAGGCAAAACAGTGGTATTCTACTTGATCATGAAACGTGTTTAGATAAAGACCACCTGAAGGATTTTTATCATCATGGAAAGGACAGAGCATCAGTCCTTTATCTGAAACTACTATACCTGTTTTTCTGGTTTTCTCTATTGCGTTTTGTAAGTCATTCATCTTTATATTCTCCTTTTCTGGTCTTAAATTAGTCATATTATGTAAATTCTACTTAAATTAACGGATATTCCTCCTGTTATTAGAGAGCCCCGACTCAAAAATCGGGGCTCTAATACTTAATTATATTAAGTTAATTAAGTTATATAGTTTTAAAAAGCCTCCAAAACCGTTGTCAATAAAGGCTTTCAAAAAGAGCTATCCCATTTTATAGGGTAGAGTTTCCCATTTTATAGGGTAGAGTTTCCCATTTTATAGGGTAGAGTTTCCCATTTTATAGGGTAGAGAAATTCAAGAATTCGGGACATATCCTAAGGTCTTTTTCGGTTTTAGGTGCTCAAATTTAAAGACATTAAGATATAATACGTCCACCAAACCATAGGTCCCCCTTTGATCTATCTTATAATCTTCCAGATATTCTGTTCTTTTAGCCAGGTCGTAACACTTTAGTAATATTCTTTTGATATAGGCTTTCCCTCGCTTTTTAAGCTGCTTTTCGAGTTTTAATTCTTTTATTAAGGTTGATCTATTTCTTCTAACCTCTCGCTTGTCTTGTCTATGCAAAAAATCTACAAAGTTGACTAAAGTCACAGATATTCTTTTAACCTCTGGACATTTTTTCCTTACCTCTTTTGATATATCCTTCGGGAGCAGTTTAAAATATTTATGGTAGTCCCGTAAAAATATAGGCAAGATAAAAATTTTTATATATCCCGTCTCTTTTAACTCTCCTTCTGTTAAGTTCTTTGCCTCTTCTTCTGATATCCTTCTCTTTAGGTATTCTACATTTATCAGGGGGATTTCCCGCATATAAAAATAATAGAGTGGCTTTTTTGTCTTCTTGTCTATCCCGTCGTATCCCTTTATGACTATCTGTTGTTGTGTCTTCGATAAATTATCCAGGGCCTTTTTCATCTGCTCAGCTTCCGCTCCAAAAAAGTCCTTAAAAACATAGCCACCTGGAGAGGTCTTTCTAGCTTTTCTTTCTAATATCTCATTTAACAATTGAGAAATATTACTTAAAACAATAAAGGGCCGATTTTCGCTTGCCTTCTGTTTCTGTGCAAGACTAAAAATGCCTTTGATAACTCTTTTTTCTGAGTAAGATAAGTTTATACCCTTAAAGCCTTTTGAGACAATAATGGCCAAATCTTCTTTCACCTCTGTTATATCCTGTTCCGTCTTAAAGTCTAAGGTTAATTGCTCTTGATAATTCTTAAGCGTGTCTTCTGTTGTAAAAAAAGAGCTTAAAAAATGGGAGGAGACCTTGATCTTTCTTTCTACTGTAGTAAATTGTTCAACCTCTTTTACTCCTAAGTCTTCCTTGACTTTAATGGGTGCATAATCCTTTCTATTTCTCATTTGTTTAGGCATCTTTTGGGTTTCTCCTTGAAAAGCATTTCCGCCCATTCTTTATAAGTCTCCGTCTTGAAGGTGGGCCTAGCGATAAGGTAGTCTTCTAATTTCTTTATATCTTTGTCTTTTCCAGTCTCCCTCATAATTTGGTTATGCTCTTGAATGCATAGATTAATCTCTTTTATATAATTCTTATAGGTCTCATTATAGGGCCTACCTGCAAAGACATTAAAATCTAATTCCTTATTAACCCGTTCAACTATTCGCTTCATCGAGAAAAAATAACAGGCCTGATAATTTATTTTGGGAACAAGCTCTTTAACGTAATCAAAAATATCCTTAAATTCCATCTCATTCCCATGGTTTTTTATTCTATTTGTTAGCTTGCCCATTTCAAAGATAATCTTTTTTATCCGTTGTTCTTCGGTCTTCTCATCTAACTCTTCGAGCAACTTCGAAAGCTCTTGGATTAATAGTTCTCGGTCATACGAACTACGGATATTCTCCATTTTGGAGTAAAAGTATTTGAAGCGTAGAAAAGCCTCTGTAACCGACCCCATTATGGGGTTAACTTTTTGGAATAGCCTAAAATAGTATTCATATTCTTTCTTGGTTTTGTGGTCGGGCATGAGAAGAAGGGCACTTATCTCTGCATTGGTCAGGGGTTCCTTTTTACTTCCAAATTGTCTTTCATGGGCATCCTTCAAAAGGAGCCTTGCCCGCTCTTTCCCGCTTAACAAGTGGGCATCTCTCTCTAAATCTAAGGTCTTTTCTGTCATATCTGTTCACCTCCATCTTTCCTTCTTTTAATCCAATCTCTCATTACTTCTCTCTTCTTTTCTTCCAGTGCGATTCTGGCTAACCTTGAAGTTTCTCCCTTAATCCTTTCTTTGTTTAGTTGTCACTTCCAAAAATCCGGCAACCTATTTTCTGTCTCTGTTCTTATTACTTCTTGCTGCAACCGCACTAATTCTTGTTTCCAATGCTAGCAATATTAATCTTTTAAAAATATAGGCTCTTTCTTATATAATAAATCTTCAACCTTTATCAGTTTTATCTCTAATTCCCCCTCATCTTTAAGCCTTGCTACTTCTTCATAAAATCCTTTAGTAAAACTAAAAGCTATAATATAGCCTTTTTTATATTTTTTTCTTTTAAGTGCAGTCTCAAAGTTATCTATTACATTACGACCTACTCCTTCGCTCTGTTTTACCTGTATTTGTCAGTAAGTCGTTTAACCAGTATACTGTTATCCTGTTTTTCTTTCCACCCCTTTATTATCTCTTCTAAGGCAATTCTGGCAATTTCTGATTTAGCTACCCTTTTATCTTTGTATTTACCCCTTAAACTTAACCAGGTGTCTTCCAGATCTTCTATTAAATTGACCGGCAGATAAAAAGTAGCCTTACTAACCTCTACTGAGTTACCAGCATATTGTTTTGATGGTTTAGTGGTTTGTTGGGATGCCGGATTATTTCCACCTAAAAAAATATCTGCTCCCTGGCCTTTTATTCTGACTCTCTTAGTCATCTTGGTTCACCTCCTTTGCTAACTCACGGTAAGCATCGGCTGCCTCTGATTTTTTGTCATAGATCAAAAGGGGTTGTCCGGCCACCGAAGAGTCAGCGAATTTTATGGTCCTTTTAATTATGGATTTATATACTTTTCCTCCAAAGACCTTTTTTATCTCTTCTACCACATCGGTTGAATGGATCGTTCTCATTTGATGCATGGTTCTTAAGACCCTAATGGTGAGTCTGAGGTTCATTCTAGCGCAGATCTTATGTATGACCCTATTAAGCTGCCCCAGTCCCCTCATAGCTAAGTATTCACATTGAAGGGGGATTATCACGGTTTGAGCAGCAACTAATCCGTTCACAGTAAGGACTCCTAAGCTTGGGGGACAATCGATAATGACATAGTCAGGATCTTTAGTATTGTTCAAGGCATTTTTTAAAGTGCTTTCCCAGGCTACCTCACCGATTAATTCTGCTTCGGCACCGGAGAGATCTTGATTTGCGGGTACCAGTTCCATCCTGGTAATTCTGGTAGGGATAGTAACCTTCTTCAGGTTTAGCTCGGAGCCTATCAGGATATCATATATAGTTTTCTCAAAATTATCAGGATTGAATCCCAAACCCAGAGTTAAACCCCCTTGAGGGTCTAAATCAACAAGCAAAACTCTTTTCTCTAATTCAATAAGAGCAGCTCCTAAATTTATAGCGGTAGTAGTTTTACCTACACCACCTTTATTGTTGGCAATAGTAATAAATTTACACATAGGTATACCTGCTTAAAAGCATAACAGTTTGTCATTATGGTGTCAAGACAATTATAAGCAATAACAGTTTATCATTTTAATGTCAAGAGAATATTCTGGTATGATTGCTAAATGGCATAACTTCCAAAAAATCACTTGGTGATAAGGCATTTA
>NMQN01000765.1 GCA_003575245.1 Candidatus Atribacteria bacterium 1244-E10-H5-B2
GGTTGAGGCCAGGAGGAAGGAGCTAGAGAAAAAGATGGAAAGGGCAAAAAATAGTATCTAAATATATTGGAAGGTTTTGTATTAAATGAAATTTTCGAAATTTATTTTTACAATTGACTCACATACTATGGGGGAACCAACAAGAGTTGTTATTTCTGGTATCCCTTCTGTCCCTGGGAACAGTATGATGGAGAAGAAAATATATCTCGAAAAAGAGTTAGATTATATTAGAAAACTTCTGATGTTAGAACCTAGAGGTCATGGTGGTATGTTTGGTTCTATATTAACTCAACCGGTAAATCCTTCTGCTGATCTAGGTGTTGTTTTTATGGATACTAAAGGATATCTCAATATGTGTGGACATGGAGTTATAGGGACAGTAACCGTAGCCCTAGAGATGGGATTCATTCCCATGAAAAAACCGATTACAGAAGTTATTTTGGATACACCCGCAGGGCTGGTTAAGACCCAAGCTAAAATTTCTCATGATAGAGTTGAAGGAGTAACCTTCCAAGGCGTGCCTTCTTTTGTATTTAAAGCCGATCACAAAGTTTTACTTCCTGAAGTAGGAGAGATAAATGTAGATATAGCTTTTGGAGGTAACTTTTTTGGAGTTGTTTCAGCAAAAGATTTAGGTATTAAAATCGAGAGAGAAAATATTTCAAGACTAATTTATTTAGGTATGAGATTAAGAGAGGAATTAAATAAAAGTATAAAGGTAATTCACCCAGAAAATAGATATATAAATTCTATAGATTTGATAGAAATTTATGATTCATCAACAGATTTTGAAGCAAATTTAAAAAATTGTGTAATTTTTGGTAAAGGGCAAGTTGATAGATCACCTTGTGGCACAGGTACCTGTGCCAAGTTAGCCATCCTCTATAGTAAAGGTAAGATTAAAATTAATGAAGAATTTGTATATGAAAGTATATTAGGGACCAAATTTAAAGGGTGTATAGATAGTGAAACAAAAGTTGGAGATTTTCCCGCAATAATTCCTAAAATTACAGGGAGTGCTTATATTACTGGATTACAGCAATTTGTTGTGGATGAAAATGATCCTTTAAAGTATGGTTTTACCTTAAAAAAGGAGGTGAGGGAATTTTTTTAAGTAATTATGTAATGGCACTTAGCTCTAATGTTATGCTCAATTAATTTGCTAAGACGATCTGTTTTTTACGTATTTTAAAATAATTAAAGGAGAACTAAAATGAAAAGAATAAAATTTTTGTTAGTTATTAGTGTATTAGTATTAGTGATAAGTATATTTTCTTTAGGAGTAATGGCTGCTTCAACATGGAAAATAGCCCATGTTTGTGTGTCCGAACCTGATAATTCTTATCATGCTACCTGCTTGAAATTTAAAGAAATAGTTGAAGAGAAAACCGATGGAGGGATCAAATTTGAGATATACCCACAAAGACAATTAGGAAGTGATCGAGAAATTCTTGAGGGGGTACAAACTGGTCTGATTGAGGCAAGTGCTTCTACCCTAGGGCCAGCGAGTGCATTTGGTATAGAAATAGTTGATCTTTTAGAACTTCCTTTTCTATATAAAAATATAGAACATTTGGATGCAGTTCTCAATGGTCCTATTGGCAAAGAACTTTTAGATGGTTTTGAAAAAGTAGGGTTTAAAGCCTTAGGTTTTTTTGATGATGGGATTGCTAATTTTACTTGTTCTAAGAGACAATTACATAGTGCTGAAGATTTTAAAGGTTTACAGATGAGAACTATGGAAGCACCTATCAAAATTGCCACCATGAAAGCTTTGGGTGGTAATCCAGTTCCTATCGCTTATGCTGAATTATACTCAGCTCTTCAAACTGGAATAGTAGATGGTCAATCAAATGCTCATTGGGTAACTGTAGCAAGATCTCTTTGGGAAGTTCAAAAATATGTTTCGTGTACTCAACATTGTTGGGGAGGAGCTGTTTTATTAGTGAATCTAAAAAAGTTTAATGCTTTGTCTCTTGGAGATCAACAAATTGTTATTGAAGCTGGTAAGGAAGCATGCCAATATGGGAGAAAAATGGGTAGGGGAGCAGAGGATAAACATCTTCAAACTTGTATTGATCGCGGAATGATTGTAGATTTACACCCTGATACCGGGTCAATGAGAGAAGCAACAGAACAAGTTTATGGAGATATTTATAACAAACACCATGACTGGAAGCAAGTGATTTTGGAAATTAAGAAATTAGCCAGTAACTTTTAATCTACAATATGAAAGGGGGTTATAGAGGATAAGATGGAAGCACCAGGGGTAAAAAAAATCGTTTATTTAAAAGGAAGTTTTCAGAATTTTGTATATCAATTAGATAATGTTACAGAAATTATCTTATGGATAGGGGTAAGCTTAATTTTGTTTGCTGTTGTTTTTCATGTTATAGGACGTTACTTTTTTGGAAAAACATATATGGGTACTATGGAACTAATTAGATATACTATGATTTGGACTTCTATGCTTGGTGCTTCCAACGCTTTTACATCTGGAGAGCATATAGGTATGGAGCTTCTTAAAAATAAAGTTTCAAAGAGAACGTGGTGGTGGATCAGCATATTAGCCAATGTATTACTTTGTATTTTTTTAATAGCAATGTTGATTGGGGGCACAAAGCTTTCCTTTATAAACTGGAATCAAATTTCTTTAGGTATGCAGATACCCATGTTCTATCCTTATTTGGCAATTCCAGTTGGAGCCTTATTTATGTTTTTTCATGTATTACTGGACATTTTAAATACCATTACTTCTAACAAATTTATCTAACAACCATAAGTAAATTGAAAATTACCAAATAAATAAAAAAAGGCATAAAGTGTAGATAATGATGATATTACTGTTGTTTATTTTGTTTCTTATCTTTTGTTTCTGTGGTATTCCTATTGCTTTTTCTTTAGGAGTATCTTCGCTTGTATACCTTCTTTATCAAGGGATCTCCCCTATTCTTGTAGACCAGAAGATGTTCACCGGAATAGATAGTTTTTTATTAACTGCAATTCCTCTTTTTATTTTGGCAGGCAATTTAATGAATAGTTCGGGATTCACTAATGATTTAATAAAATTTTCTGAGCTTTTTGTGGGCCGAATTAGAGGAGGGTTAGCCTATGTAAATATTATAGTCTCTATGGTATTAGCATCTATGATCGGTGCTGGAGTTGCTGATACAGCAGCAGTTGGATCTATCTTAATTCCGGGAATGATCCGAGCGGGTTATAGAAAAGATTTTAGTACTGCTGTAACCGTGGTTTCATCAACTATTGGCCCAATTATTCCTCCAAGTATTGCTTTTATTGTTTATGGATCTATAACAGGTGTTTCTATAGGTGCATTGTTTTTAGCAGGAATCATCCCCGGAATTATAATGGGAATTTTGCAAATGGTAGTTGTTTATCGAGAAGATAAAAAATCACCATTACCACGGATCGAAGAAAAAATAATTGCTTCTGAGAAAGCCAAAATAATTAAGAATTCTATTTTTGCATTAATGATGCCTGTGATTATTTTAGGAGGAATTTTGGGAGGTTTTGTTACTCCAACTGAAGCAGCAGGAATAGCTGCTTTTTATATTTTTATTATAGGAGTATTTGTACGCCAAAATATATCATTTAAGGTATTCAAATCTGCACTAATTAAAACTGCAATTACCACCGGATCGGTGATGATATTAATGGGAACCGCAGGAATGTTTTCTTTTATCTTAACTACTCAACTGTTTCCTCAAAAGGTAGTCACTGCAATTTTGGCAGTAACTAGCAATAAAATTATGACCTTGTTATTAATTAATTTAGCTCTTTTAATTTGTGGTATGTTTCTTGATGTAATACCGGCTCTACTTATCACCACTCCAATATTTCTTCCTCTTATGGTGACGATGGGTATCAGCCCGCTTCATTACGGGGCAATTTGCGTTCTGAATTTAGTTATTGGATTGATCACACCACCAGTAGGTATGTGTTTGTTTGTAGGAGCAAATATTGCTAAAATTTCTATTGAAAAGGTTTCTAAAAGTCTTATTCCTTTTTTCATATCTGTTCTAATCGCTTTGATAATGGTAACTTATTGGCCCGCAATTTCTGTATGGCTTCCTACAATTTGTGGTTTTTGGGGGTAATTATATTGATTTAATTCTTCTAAAATGGGTATAGACTAGACTTTGCAGTCCGGCTTATTCTCTCCAGAGTTCTCTGGGTTGCCGGGCCCTGCTCCTTTGACCATATTTCAGGGGAGCAGAATAAAAAAAAGAGAATAGAGTAATCTCAGTTCGGGTTACCGATTGGAAGCTAACCAGTTGGGTTCTTAATATAAAGAACCAGCGGGGGAGTTTCGCAAAACCTAATTTTCTTGAAATAGAGAAAGTAAATTCCGAACACTTAAGTATTAAATAATAGAGGGGTGGTAAAAT
>NMQN01000565.1 GCA_003575245.1 Candidatus Atribacteria bacterium 1244-E10-H5-B2
CTGGTACTGGGTAGAGAAAGAAAGAAAAGAAATTGAAGAGGAAAATAAAGAATGAGTATTAACATTTACAGCTTATTGTATTTGTTAGTTGGCCTGGGATTAGGGCTATTTTATTTCGGCGGTTTATGGCTGACCATTAAAAATATGAATCAAGCTCGTTCACCGATTGTATTAACCCTGGGAAGTTTTATTTTAAGAACCGGCGGCCCTTATTCCCGGTAAACTGTTCTGTGGTAACAAATGGCTGGGTCAAAAACTTTTCCAGGCGCCGCGCTCGATTGACCGTTCTCTGGTCTTCCTTTGATAATTCCTCCAAACCCAGCATGGCTATAATATCCTTTAATTCCTCATATTCAGATAAAGTCTGTTTGGTGGCTGGACCGCTGTCGGGAAAGCACCACTGAAGCAGAAAGATGACTAAAAGTATGAACTGCTGCCGGGTCAGTAAAATCATCAGCAGGTACATACACAGCCTGAATTGAGGTAATGGACCCGGTGGGGGAATTACAAATTCTTTCCTCAAGGTCAGCAATCTCACTCGCCAAGGTGGGTTGATACCCTACCCGGGAAGGTAATTCACCCAATAGACCGGATACCTCGGCCCCGGCCTGGACAAAGCGGAATATATTATCAACTAACAAGAGAACGTCCTGTTTGACTTCATCACGGAAGTATTCTGCCATGGTTAACGCAGCATGTCCTACCCTAAACCGGGCACCGGGCTGTTCGTTCATCTGGGCAAAAATCAAGACGGCTTTTTTCAGGACACCTGTTTTTATCATTTCCCGATACAATTCCTCCCCTTCTCTGGACCTCTCTCCTATTCCGCAAAAGAGGCTAACCCCTTCATGTTCCAAAGCCATATTGTGAATCATCTCCATAATCAGAACAGTTTTGCCGACACCGGCACCGCCAAACAAACCTGCTTTTCCACCATTTTCCAAAGGAGCCAAAACGTCAATCACCTTTATCCCGGTCTCGTAAATATCTGCCGTAGTAGTCCGTTCGGCAAGAGAAAGTGATTTTTGGTATATGGAGACTGACTTTTCAGCAGACAAAATATCTCCTCCATCAATCGGTTCTCCGAAAACATTAAACATTCGCCCCAATAATCCACGACCCACAGGCACTTGCAAGGGATGTCCCATGTCAATTATTTCATCTCCTCTTTTTAACCCCTGAGTAGGGGTTAAGGCTATCCCTCTAACCGTAGTGGCATCCAGATGAAGGGTGACTTCGATAATCGCTTCGCCGGATTTCAACTGGTAATTAATCTTGGGAAGTAATTGCGGGAAAAAAGCATCAACCACGCTTCCTCGAATTGCTCTTATTTGTCCTCGGTTCATTTTTTTGTTATCCATTTGGACCTCTCCACAGAAAGTAACTTTAGGGTCAGGTCTCAACATTTGATATAAATTTCCTAGTTAACTTATCTGAAATTTATTTATGTCAAATGTTGAGACCTGACCCATTTTTTCTCGGTAACGAATTATTTTTAATTATACTATTTATGTATAAGGTTTTACAACTTGAATTGAATCCTTTGTACTAACTTAGAGCTTGCTTTAACACCGGATAAAAATCTTTTTCTTCCTCAATTACGGTGATCTTTTCCTTTTTTGCTTCCTCTTTCTGGCTTTCGGTACAATAACCCCATCCGGCCAAAAAAACGTGAACCCCCAAGACATCAGTTCCCTTAAGATAGCTCAGCTGATCATCAATAAAATAAATCTCATTTAATTTGGCACCATATTTTTTAGCGATGGCCTGCATATGCTCTGCTTTATGTTTGCCAAAGTTTTTATCAAAAATATCTTCAATTTCTATTTTAAAACCAAGATATTCCGATTGAAAGGCACGATGAATGGCTTCCCCAAGATTGGAGGTAGCAATGACAACTTTTTGACCTTCCTTTGTAAATCGCTGAATCCCCTTGACGACTTCCTTAAAAACAGGTGACAGAAAAAACCATTTCCTAAAACTCTTTTTCTGCCATTTCTCTTTTTCCTTAAAAAATAATTCTCGAAAAAATTGATAATCGAATTGAAGCTGGTTACGATAAGCGATGAATTCCTGTTGGTCCTTAATCCGAACCTGCTCTTCTATAATTTTAATAATAGCAAAAAAATCACCTGATAATTCGATATAAGACCTTAAGCGGTGGTAATAATCCATTTCTTTTTTATATAGTTTTTGTTTCTCTTCCCAATTATCAAAAGTAAATAATTTCCCGCCAAAATTTTTCTTTACTTCCGAACCAAAATATTTGCAATAGGCATTATGACTGACAAATAAAGATTTTAAAGCACTATCACTAATGACCCCATCATAATCCACTGCTAATATTTTCATTTTCAATTCTTCCTATCCCTTGAATTAATTTGTGTAGTACCGTTAAATAAATTATTAAAATTATACTATTTCTTCATTGGGTTGTACAATGGGAATTGTAGGATTTGTGGGACATTAGGATACAATTTTAAAATTATGCGGAATAAACGGGAGGGCAGTCCTTTGCATTTAGCATACTCTATTCTTAAAATATGATAAAACCGTGAAAAATTCTATCTCCTGCTATATTATAATCATTTGAGAAGACTTTGGGAACCTTGACTTATCAAACCCCTTACGGAAAGCGAGAAAAAGTTACCGTATTGTTGAGCTAGTACAACTTATCCCCTGTATTATTTTATATCCTTTGTTAGACGTCATTGTCGCATTGTTATTGCAGCCTAAGACAATTTAACTCAGATACTTCTCCATGATATTTCCCTTTTCGACCTGATTCAAAATAACAAAAGTAATGCCCTTTACCACCAATCTCCCCAATTGATACTGCATCCTTACTTAATCGGACTAAATACGTTGGAGGATTATATCTAGGCCCAAGAAAAAATTGAAGCCGAGCTTGTACCTGACCTCTTACGTTTTCAACTAAAAGCACATGACCCCAACCCCTGGGACAGATATTCGGGTGAGGAAAAGTAAGTATTGGCCGCCTAGTTTGAGTGACAAAGTTTTCGACTGCACCTCCATCTATGATAAATCTTCGAATATCAACAAAGTAGTGTTCATTGCCTTGAAAAGTATTAACAACTGAAAGGAGATAATGAAATCCAATTTTGGCGATAGCCCTAAAATAAAAATCAGTTACGTGAACTTTTGCCACAGGATTATTAATTTTTGCAGATGGTTGGGGAGGTAACCATTTAATTTTAAATCCTAATCCTCGGACTAGGTTTTTAACCCACTCCATTTCATCATCGGATGCAAATACTCTTGCAGGTAATTTGCCTCTCAGATCCAGACCAATTTCCTTCATTTCCGTACGAAGTTTATCAGTATTATTCATCCATTTATGAATTCGAAGTGGATAGGACTTCCCTTTATCATCAATAAAGACTATTTGACTAACTTCTCGAACTGTTTTCTCCCCTGGATTAAATTCCCAAAGCACTTTTATGTCTTCCTCTGGAAGGAGTGCAGTGAAGTCAATTGGTTTTGCTCCAGCGCTTCCACGCTGAAAAGGATTAACCTTATCATGGGTATCACGACCTTCTATGTTCAAATACTCACGAAAAAAAGCCTCTGGACCAGAACGCCCAAATTGTTCTTCTAATCTTCCAATATCTCTATTGCACTTAGCACATACTCTGTTGATAAGGGGAGGAAAGCCGCTAAATTCCCCAAGGCTTCTTGGGAGAGCATGTTCTTTTGAAAATGGACCGATAGAATCGCAATATATACACTTTTGAATATTCATACTTATTTGAGGCTCCTAGACAGTGATGTTTAGCGTATCACGGATAAAAGAAGTTGCCGAAGGCAATTTGGGGGAATCTTTGATTTCACTTTTATCCTCTGTTAGAGGTGATACGGTTCCGTTTATCCGTATTCATTCTTCAACACTTTCCCTTTGCAATAGAGCATGTTTCAGAAGTCGTTTAAAAATTTCTATTTCTTTCTCATTAAAGTATTCTTTGCTCATCAAGTAGTCATGATTGCCTACTATGACTAACTGCTCTTTGGCTCTGGAGAGTGCTACATTAATCAGTTGCCGCTTTGCTGTAAGATGAGTAGGCCTCACATTATCGTCGGTAAAATCTACAACAATCACACGCCTCTCTTGCCCCTGAAAAGAATGAACAGTGGAAACCTTCAGACCATCGATGTCCAAGGCATTCTGTCGGGAGAACTGACGAAGTTTTTGCAAAATTTTTACAACTTGGGCATTGTAAGGTGCGATAATGCCTATATCAGAAGACTTGACACCCTGTCTTAGAGCCACACAAACCGCCTTGATGACAGACTCCGCATGCACTTCGTTAAAGCGGCAACTGATTAATGTAGCACTCTCCAG
Organism: Candidatus Atribacteria bacterium 1244-E10-H5-B2; assembly: GCA_003575245.1. The sequence continues at coordinate 4,361 of NMQN01000565.1, forward strand.
AGCCAAAGAGCAGTTAGTCATAGTAGGCAATCATGA
>NMQN01000635.1 GCA_003575245.1 Candidatus Atribacteria bacterium 1244-E10-H5-B2
AAATTTCCTTCAATAAGATTAGCGTAAACCCTTCTTAAATCTGAAGAGGGGTAAGACCGTTGATAAATTTCTTTATCGACTATAGGATAATAAATATCAAAACCAGGCCACTCATAACACTCTTTTATAAAACAATCGATATGTTTTTCGGTTATTAAAGGGGCATCACAAGTTGAGATTAATATTAATGGGTCTTTTTTGAGGGGTAAAATTCCTGATTTCAAGGTATCGGGAATAGTTTTGCCATCGAAAATGGTTAGATAGACCATATCTTTTACTAATTTTTGCACTTCTTCAGAACCTGCTACTATGATTTTATCAGTGTATTTTGATTTTTTTAGAGATTTCATAATATAAAGAATCATAGGTTTGCGGCGGGGGCCTATTTCAATTAAAGCTTTATTTTCTTTGCCGGTAAACTTTCTCATGCTTATTTTACTTTTTCCACCTGCCAGCAGCAAGACATTTATTTTCTCAATCATAATTAATTCCATCCTGATTTTTATGATATTAAATAAAAATATTTATTATTGCTTATATAGTATATTCAGAGCGCGGCAATCCCCGTTTGAGGTTGCTTCCCCTGCTTTCGCAGGGGTAGGATTGCATCACTTCCTCCAATGACAAAGATTGGTATTTTTAGCGGATTCGATGAATCGAACCCCTACTTCTCAAATACCATCCGCTAATAATCTTCTGACTCCTGAATTCTGGCTTCTGGCTTTTTTCTCTTTATTTTTATTTTTCGATTTTTATTATATAATAAAAATAGTAACAAGACAAAAAAGGAGGAAATTTATGTCTGAAAAATATTTTAAATATGCTATTTTTTTAACTGCCTGGGGATGGGTCGGGTTTGTAGTTGACCAAAAAGGCTTGCGGATTTTTGTTTTGCCGGAAGAAAGAAAAGAGGATGTTCTTTTTAGAATAAAAAAAGAGTTAAAATGTAATAATCTTTTCGAAGATAATAGAGGATGGGAAAATTTAATTCAAAAGGTTAAAGAATATTATACCGGCAAGAAAGTTGATTTTATAGATTACCAGTTAAATTTAGATAATTATACGAATTTTCAGAAGAAAATTTTACAGACAGTTAAAAAGATTCCTTATGGTGAAATCAGGTCCTACAAAGAGGCAGCAGAGGCAGCCAGTTATCCTCGGGCCTACCGGGCAGTGGGAAACACTATGAGAAATAATCCTTTACCCTTAATTATCCCCTGTCATCGTGTAATAAAAAGTAACGGTAGTTTAGGAGGTTTTTCCGGAAAAGAAGGAGTTGTTTTAAAAAAGAAGATGATAGATTTAGAATCTGAAGGAAAATAAAAAGGATTAAATTAATTAGAGAAAGATTTAAAAAATAAAGAGAGAGGTAGTTTTATACTACCTCTCTTTGAAAAAGAAAGGTTTGTTTAAATTAAAGCCTTTTCCCTATCTTTATCGTCTTTATCGGCATAATAGGTTGCAAGCTTGGCTTGAATTTTAAATATAATCTCTTCCAGGAGATAGGTAGGAGCTAAATTATATCGGACGACACTTTCATAAAAAATCAGTTTAATTAATTGGCTGTGGGTTAATCCTACTTTACTTGACATAAAGGTTAAAGAGCCAGTTAGAGATAAAGCAGGTGTACCGTTTACATCTATAATGTAGGGGTTTCCTGATTCATCTTCCATAAAGTCAATTCTGATAGCATCACTGGCTCCCACGGCATCAAAGGTATTTATTGCTATTTGGGCAAGTTTTTTAAATCTTTCATCATCCCGGTAGATTATTTCAAATTTTTCCCTCATCTTATATTCTTTATTTTTAGTGGAAGTATATCTGATACCATGGTTTTCGGGGAAACCGATAATAGGTAAAATATATTTTTTAGCTATACTGCCCAGGACTCCAACAGTATATTCTCTTCCAGGTAAATATTTTTCGATGATCAATTTTTCAGGGCCCAGTTCTTTTTTTAAACCGATAAACCTATTTTTTAGTTCTTGCAGATTGTGTACTACAGATTTAGGAGTAATACCTATACTATCTCCTCCGCCGACTGGTTTTATCATCAGGGGGAATCCGATTTTCTCTATCTGGGAGAGTACTTTTATTTTATTAAACCGAAGATGAGTATCAAAAACAAAATAACCAGGAATCGTGATATTTTTTTCCTTGAGTTTGATATAAGTAAGGTCTTTATTACGGCAGATTTCCATGCTTTCGATACCGGAGAGAGCGCAGGGGATATGGTATTTATAAAGTTGTTGGTGAACCATTGCTGCACCATGCCCGCTATAAAAGGTATGAGGGATATCTTTATATCCTTCTGCCAGGACAAAGGCAAGATCAATAGGTTGATGTTTACTGATAAACTCGTCTAATTGTTCTGGTGTAAGAAGGTCTAAAGACAAAATATGATTATTAGTCTTAATTAAAGCCTGGCGGATAGCCTCTACATCTTCTGTAGGAATACATTCTCTAAAAAGTCCCTTACGTTCTCTCTGGCTTACCTGGTTATAAGCAAATAAAATATTTTTTATCATATATTCAACTCCTTTCCATCATATTTATGATAACCTCTTATTCTCTATATATTTTTCTAAAAAATGTTTATCTTTAAGACTAATCACTATTCTTTATAGAATATTTTTCATTCGGATATCTTATCTTAACAATTAAAATAAGAAATGATTTCTGTAGAGCGCCAAGATAGGGAAAAAAGAAGTTTTAGAATTACTCTATAGTTTAATAATTTTTATTACAGATAGATTAAAATAAATAATTGTTAGGCAGGGTTAATGTTTAACAATATTTTATAATAAAATATTGTTAAATACAAATAAATTATTGTTATACAATACATCACCGAGTTAGATTAATTAAATAATGATTACAACCCGAAAAGTGAACAATATAATTATAACCAAAAAGTCATAATTTACTATAAAATTATCTGCAAGGTACCATATATATAATCTGTTGAAAATATTTTTGGCTTTTTGGGAAATAACCAAATAATTATTTTATAACTTTTATTGAAGATGTCTAAACTAAATCTTTCAGCCATGGTTTATATAGAGGTAGATTAATTTACTTGTTGGATTTGCCGGCTAATTTGTTAATTTTTTTAGTCTCTCCTATTACAATTAGAAAATCTCCTTTTTTTATTACGTCTTTTGCCCGGGGTGAGATATTAAAGCTATCATTTCTTTTTATGGCTAAAACATTTATTCCGTATTTATTCCGCATGTCAAGTTCACTCAAAGTTTTATCTACAAATTCAGGCAAGGCTTCGATCTCAATAATATTATAATCAGGTTCCAGTTCGATATAGTCTTTAATGTTTGGAGTGATTAATCTTCGAGCGATTCTTGCACCCATATCTCTTTCGGGAAACACAACTTTATCTACGCCAATTTTTTCTAAGACCTTTGCATGAAGATTATTTTGGGCTTTAGCGATAATATATTTTAATCCCATTTCTTTTAACATCATAGTTACTAAGATGCTTGTCTCTAAATCGGTTCCTATGCATACAATGGCTGCATCAAAATTTTTTACTCCCAATTCTGTTAAAACTCTTTCCTCGGTAATATCAGCCTGCACTGCTTGAGTTATTTTATCTTTTAAGACATTTACTATTTCTTCATCATTATCTACTCCCAGGACTTCATGCCCTAATTCAATCAAGGTAGTAGCTACTGCAGAACCAAATCTTCCCAAACCAAGAACTATAAATTGTTTCATGAAAAATCCCTCCTTTTTGAAGTTGACCAATTGACCAATTAAAATTACAGGTTACAAGTTGCAGGTTCTCTTCGTTTTGTCATTACGAGGAATGAAGTGACGAAGTAATACCAACCCGAGATTGCCGCGCTCCCTATAGTCGCAATGACATTTTAAACTGGAGAAACACATATCCTACGGTTTTATCTTGTATCTTACAACTTATAACTGGCCAACTGGTAAACCGGGTAACTGGATAACTAATATTCTGTACGCTACACGCTCTACGCCATCCGCTATTTTCTTCACGCGATATTCGATATGATTTTATTCTGACTTCTGGATTCTGACTACTGGTTTCTATTTCTTTCATTCTTAATTATATACTATATACTAATTATCTTATCCGCAATAGTATATACTAACGACTAAATTGACCGATTGGTCAATTTTTTATCCTACCATAATTTTCTCTTCAGGATATTTAATCATTTCTGGTTCTCGTTTTTGAATTAATGATAAAGCAAGACCTAAAGGCCCAATTCTACCGGTAAACATAGTGATAATAATTATAATCTTACCAGCTGTACTCAAAGATGAAGTAATACCTGTTGATAATCCTACTGTACCAAAAGCAGAAACAACCTCGAATAATACTTTTATAAAATTCTCTCCTTCAACATA
>NMQN01000826.1 GCA_003575245.1 Candidatus Atribacteria bacterium 1244-E10-H5-B2
CCGCTTGAAGAGAATATCAGAGAAACTAAAAAAATTATTGAATTGGCACGATCTAAAGGAGTGTCTATTGAAGCAGAAGTTGGAGAAATGACTAGAGAAGAGAAAGACTCACAAAAACTAGAACAAAATGCGATACCTGCTACTTATACTGATGTCAATAAAGCTAAGAAATTTGTTGAACAAACTGATATTGATGCTTTGGCAGTATCTTTTGGTACAGTACATGGTATATTACCTACGATACCTGTATTAGATTTACATTTATTAAATGAATTAAATAAACAAATATCAGTTCCATTAGTGATGCATGGAGGTTCAGGATTAGATTCAAGTGACTATGAGCAAGTAATTGATTGTGGTATACGAAAGATAAATTATTTTAGTTATGGATATCAATCTGTTGCCAAGAAAGTTACAAGCTATATACAAAAAAATAATGTTTTATATGATGAAATTTCCTATTTTACTATAAAAACATTTACCGAGGTATTTAGTAAAATTATGACACAGATTAAAAGTGCAGGAAAAGTGTAAAGCAAATGATTGTCTTGGGAATTGATTTTGGTACAGCAGTTACGAGATTGCCGCGTCCTGATAAATCAGGACTCGCAATGACAGAAGAAATTGCTTAATCGTTTGCGCTTTTTATAACAACAGATTAATATAGAAAATTATTTAAAAAATCATTTAACAAGTATTTATAGTGTGAATAAAAGAAGAAAGGATTAAAAATTGATACCGGTAAAATTGGCCCTGAAAAATTTTTTAAGTTATGGCGAAGATGTCCCCCCTCTCGATTTTACCCAGTTTCACATAGCCTGTCTTTCGGGTAATAATGGTCAGGGTAAATCTGCCCTTCTGGATGCTTTAACCTGGGCAGTATGGGGAGAAGGAAGAAAAGCCAGCCAGGAGAAAAAGGCTGATAACAGTCTTCTGCGGATAGGCCAGAAAGATATGCAAGTGGAATTTGTGTTTGATTTGGAAGGGGACAGATACCGCATTATTAGAACTTTTTCTCTGGTTAAAAAAGGTTCTCGCTCAAGTTTAGAATTTCAGGTTTTTAATCAAGAAGATAACAAATACATTTCTCTCACCGGTCCATCCCTTCGAGAAACCCAGGAAAGAATTACCAAAACCTTGAGGATAGATTACAAGACCTTTATTAATTCCGCTTTTATACTTCAGGGTCGGATAGATGAATTTAGTCGAAAGAGCGCACGGGAAAGAAAGGAAATTTTATCCGAGATTTTAGGTCTTTCTCGTTATGATGAACTGGCTAATCTGGCCAAGTCCCATCTTAAGGAAATTAATAATATTATAATGACTAAAGAAAGCCGATTGGAATATATTTATCAGGAAATGGCCAACCTTGATTTTTATAAAGAGAAGATAAAAGAATTGTCCGAAAGTTACAAAGATATTTCCCGGAAGATAAAGACAGAAGAAGTAAAAGTGAGCAAATTTAAAGAGGAAATAAATATCTTAAAACATAAAAGTGAACAATGTGCAGAATTGGAAGGCCGAATAGAGCAGCAGAGGCAAGAAATTGTACGAGGACAAAAACAGATTGAATTCAGAAAGAAAGAAATTACTGATTACGAAAAGATAATTTCCCAAAAAGAGAAAGTTTTTGCCGATTTTAAAAATTATCAGAAATTTAATACCGAAAATAATGAATTTAGCCGAAAGCTCCAAAAAACTAGGAAAATAGAAGAAGAAAAGGTTTTTATTGAGAGGAAGATAGAAAGTGAGCGAGCAGATTTAGAAGTAGAAGTTAGGAATAAAAAAGATAGATACAAAGATTTAAAGATGAAGGCTGAGCAGGGTATAAAAAACAGGGCCAAGGTTTTAGAATTAGAAAAAAAGATGAAGGAGATAAAGTTGGTCGAAGAGCAGATTGAAGAAATTCGGCAAAAAGGCAGCAAACTTAATGTAGAAATAAACAGCATTAAAGGTCAGATAGAAAGATTAGAAAAAGACAATAAAGATAATCAAGAAAAACTACGTCTGTTAAGAGAAAATCCAGAGGGAGAATGCCCTTTATGTGAGGTAAAATTAAACGCAGAGAGAAAAAGGAAGATTGAAGATAATATAAATAAGGAAATTAGTTTAAATTTTAAAAAGGTAGAGAAATTAAAAAAAGAGGCGGAGGAGTCAAGTAAACAGAAAGACAGATTAGCGGAAAAATGGAGAGAGGTCAATCAAAAATTAAAAGATAAAGATATCTGGCAACAGAAGTTAAGCAAGGTACATTTTGAATACGAAGAATCTAAACAAGCAGCAAAACTGATAGTTGACCTGCAGGAGGAGATTAATAAATTAGAAAAAACTATTCAAGAGAAGAGATATGCCTTAGAGGAACAGAAAAGATTAAAAGAGATTGAAGGACAGATTAAAAATATTGGTTATGATGAAGTAAGACATCGTCAGTTAAGCAGTAGGATTGAAGAATTAAGTAACGCTCCTCTGGAAAAAGCAAAATTAGAAGAGGCAGAGAAGAAGATTGATTCTTTAAGAGATGGACTATCCGAATTAAAAGAAAATTATCAACAGAAAGAATTAAATTTACAAGATTTAGAGAAGAAGAAAGATAAAATAAGAGTAGAATTAAAAGAACTTCCTTTCCTAAAAGAAAAATTAGTTCAAGAGGAACAATTATTAAATTCTGAGCAGATTCTTAAAGATAAAATTTTAGAAGAAAGAGGAGGATATCAGAGTAAATTTGACCAGTGCCTTAGATTGGGGAAAGAGAAGAAAGAGATAGGCAAAGAATTAGAAAAAAGCAAGAAAGAGCAGAATATTTATGAGAAACTGATTGTAGCTTTTGGGAAGAATGGGATTCAAGCTCTGATTATCGAAAATGTTTTACCGGAAATAGAAGAAGAAGCCAATGACCTTTTAGCTAAATTGACCAATAATGGTACCCAGATTTCTATCGAGTCTCTCCGTGATTTAAAGAGCGGAGGAATAAAAGAGACCTTGGATATCAAGATAAGTGATGAATTAGGAATTCGGGACTATGAGCTGTATAGCGGGGGAGAGGCCTTTCGGATAGATTTTTCTTTAAGAATTGCCCTATCCAAGTTACTGACCAGAAGAGCAGGGACTAAATTAAGAACTCTGGTTATGGATGAGGGATTTGGTACTCAGGATGAAGAAGGTATAGATAATCTGGTACAGGCCATCCAATCTATAAGTGAAGATTTTGATAAAATATTAATCATCACTCACTTAGAATCGCTAAAAGATGTCTTTCCGGTAAGAATCGAGGTAACCAAGCTTCCTGAGATTGGTTCCCGATTTGAGATTGTAAAAAATTAAAAAAATTGAATGACTCCAAATGAATCTGAGTTTCCTTCACCTATCTTACTGCACGTGCAATTTAAACTGTGACCATTAAAAAATAATATGTTTTTGATTTTTTATTTGACACCTAAAAAAATTCTAAAAATAAGTTGACAAACACGATTAACAAAATATATAATTAGTTGTACGGTTGTCCGTATAAGTATATAACATTGTGTGCTAACCTACAAAAGTCAATCTTCAAAGTTTTGAGGGTTATGTAAGCAACCCTACTGCTGGAGCAAAGATGATTAAAGAGGGCAATAGAAATGGATGAAATAGAGATTAAGCAAGAAAGAATTATAAAACTATTAGATGAAAAGAGTTTGGATGGAATTGTTCTTGCGAAAAATAGTAATATTTCCTGGTTAACTGGTGGGATGGAGAATAGGATTGTCTTTGTTAGTGAAGAGGGTGCAGTTAAGTTAATTGTTTTAAAAGATAAAATTTTGGTTTTAACCAACAATATTGAAGCTGAAAGAGTAATAAAAGAAGAAGGGTTAGATAAAGAAGATTTTCAATTTATAGTTAACCAATGGTACGAAAGAGACTTGTTAGATGGCTTATTAAGAAAATATCATTTAGGTGGCGATTGTTATTTTCCCGAGGTAAATAATTTACAAGAAGAGATCAAACAGCTGCGTTTTTCCTTATTACCTGAAGAGATAAAAAGGTATAGAATTTTAGGTAAAGAAACTTCTAAAATCGTATCAAAAATTTGCAAAAATATAAGACCGGGAGAAACAGAAAATGAAATTAGAGCTAGATTAGCTCAATATCTTTGGTCTAAAAATATTAACCCCCATTTAATTTTAATTGGTTCTGATGAGAGAATTTTCGCCTATCGCCACCCTATTCCAAAAGATAAAAAAATTAGAAAATATGTTATGGTCGTTGTTTGTGTTGAGCGAGATGGGTTAATCGTAAATATGACTCGTTTTGTGCATTTTGGTTTATTGCCTCAGGAATTAAAAGAAAAATTATACGCGGTAGCCAAGGTAGATGCAAGTTTTATAATAAATACCAGACCAGGAAAAAAAGTGGCTGATATTTTTATTGAAGGCATTCGAACTTATGGAGAAGTTGGTTATCCGGATGAATGGAAATTTCACCATCAAGGTGGGGCTGCCGGTTATGAGACCAGAGATTATATAGCTACTCCTGATTCCTCCCACATTGTTCAACCAAGCCAGGCTTTTGCTTGGAATCCATCAATTAAGGGAGTGAAGAGCGAAGATACTATTATTGTGAATGAAACCGAAAATGAAATAATTACCGATGACCCTGAATGGCCCAAAGTTGAAGTAGAATATAATGGAGAAAAGATAAGCAGCTCGGGTATTTTAGTTGGGGGATAATAGAATAAGTAGGGGGATACTAGCCCCCACCAATAAAGGAGGTGAAAAAGGAATAACGATTTTTACTAGCACTTTGTATTAAGGTTGCTATAGTGAGGTTATTGCTAAAAAATTATTAGGAAATATTAAAAAGGAGAAAAAATTATGTTAAAGAAAATTAATCTTTTACTTTTGTTAGTATTGACTTGTGTTGCTCTTCTGGTATTACCGGTAGTAGCTCAGGCAAGTGAAGGTCCTGTTGTAATTTACTTTTTCCCAGGCGGTGCTCCCGGAGGAACCTTTGCTACTGTTGTTTATAATGGTGCTAAAGTAGCCGAAGAAATGTTAGGTGATCGGGTTGAGGTGAGATATCTATGGTCAGATTGGAGCTCGCAGAAAATGGTTGATCAATTCCAGCAAGCTGTTGCGGCTAACCCTGATGGTATAGCAATTATGGGACATCCCGGAGACGAAGCATATAGGCCTTTTGTTGAAGAAGCTGAGAAACAGGGAATTATCGTTACCAGTCAAAATACGACATTACCTGAACTTGAAAAAGCTTATAGCGCAAATGGATTTGGATATGTAGGCCAGGGGCTTTATGAATCAGGTTATACTCTTGGTGAAGCTACGATTAGAGGAGCAGGATTAAAAGCAGGAGATAGAGCACTTGTTTGGGGTCTTTTGTCACAACCTACCAGAGGATTAAGAACAAAAGGGGCTATAGATGCTTTTGAAGAAATAGGTGTAAAAGTAGATTATGTGGAAATTTCAGCCGAAGTAGACAAGGATGCTTCGATGGGTATTTCTGTTATAGTAGGTTATTTACAGGCAAATCCTGATTGTAAAGTTGTTGTAACTGATCATGGTAATTTAACTTCTACACAACGTACTTATTTTGAAGCAGCAGGTTTGGGTCCAGATGATATTTATGGCGCCGGTTTTGATTTATCACCTGCAACCGTAAAAAGTATTAAAAGTGGTTATACCGATCTTGTATTAGACCAACAGCCGTTCTTACAAGGTTTTCTACCAATTATGCAAATTTATTTAACCAAGATGTATGGTTTCTCAGGATTGCATATTGATACAGGTGGCGGCTTAATTAGCAACGATAATATAGATTTAATAGCCCCCTTGGCTGAAAAAGGAATAAGATAAGATAGATAATAGTTACAATACTAATTTTAGGTTATCCTGCAGGAAAAGTTTTATAAATAAAATATTTCCTGCAGGATTATTTTAGACCATGCCATTACTCGTTAAAGAAGGAGAGTGTTATATATGGACAAATTAGTCGAAATGACAAATATATATAAATCCTATGAAGGGGTTGTAGCTTTAAAAGGTATAGATTTCGAAGTAGGGTTTAATGAAGTTGTAGGAGTTTTAGGTGATAATGGTGCAGGTAAATCGACTTTGATTAAAATTATTTCTGGGGCACATTGCTTTGATGCGGGGGAAATGTATATTAAAGGTGTAAAAATTAATCCTAAAAAATATTCTGTGAAGATGGCTCATAGTATGGGGATAGAAACTGTATATCAAGAAAAAGCTCTTGCAGATAAGCAAACTTTATGGAGAAATATTTTTCTTGGCAGGCAAATTACCAATAAACTGGGGTTTATCAATATAAAAAAAGAAAAAGAAGAAACAGATAAAATTATGCATGATGTAATGGGATTTAGAGGAATAGGCGTAGATGTTGATTCAGTAATTAAAACCTTATCTGGTGGGGAAAAACAAGGTGTCGCTATATCAAGAGCAATGTACTTTGAAGCAGATCTGGTTATTTTAGATGAGCCGACCATGGCTTTATCATTACAAGAAGTAAAAAAGGTCTTGAAGTTTATTCAGGCTATTAAAGATAAAGGAAAATCTTGTGTTTATATTTCTCATAATATCGCTAATGTTTACCCAGTCTCTGACCGTTTTGTGGCAATTGACCGTGGCAAGGTAGTGGGTTCCTATAATCATGAGGATTTATCTTTAGAGGAACTTAGTGAAGAATTAATTAAATATACAAAGGTAAGTACACAGATTAATCAAGGTGAGAGGATATTATAAGATGGATGATTTAGAAACAAAGTACAAAGTAAAAAGATTTAGTCGATATAAATCTCAAATCGGATTAGTAGTTATGACCACTAGCATTTTTGTATTGTTTATGATTACTAGTCCTGAAGTTTTTCTTCACGGAAGAATATATCAATCATTTTTATCTACGGTTCCTTTTATAGGATTTATGGCTCTTGGTTTAACTTTTGTGCTTGCTATGGGCGAAATAGACCTTTCCTTTCCGTCGGTTATGGCCTTATCAGGATTTATTTTTACAATTACATTTCAGACTACAAACAGCGTTATATTGGCTTTAATATGTAGCATTTTATCTGGCGTAATAGTTGGGTTTATAAACGGAACATTAGTTACATCAATAGGTATTCCTTCAATTGTAGTTACATTAGGCATGCAATTCTTGATCAGGGGTTTTAGCAATATTATATCTAATGGTTTAGCCAGGACAGTTGCAGTAGATAAAACCATTTCCTATAAAATTTTTGTCGGAAAGTTAGGCCCAATTCCTGCTCAGTCAATTTGGTTTATAGGATTAGCAATTTTCTTCTATTTCTTACTTTTTAGACATAAGTTTGGTGAGCATGTGTTATTTATAGGTGACAATCAGGAAACTGCAAGGATGATGGGTGTTAATGTAAATAGAGTAAAAATAATAGTTTTCATGTTGATGGGAGTTACGGCTTCACTTTCCGGAATACTGAGTTGTTACCGGATGAGAACCTGGTGGCCAACAATGGGTGATGGATATATGATGATGACAATGGCTGCTGCTTTTGTAGGAGGTACTTCCATGGCCGGTGGAGAAGCTAGCATCTTTGGTACTTTCCTTGCTTCCTTTATTATTGGTTCCCTGGAAGCAGGTATTGTTGCTTCAGGTCTTTCTGGTTTCTGGACACGATTTGTTTGCGGGCTTTTAATTTTAATTTCAGTAACTGTTCATATCTTAGTAAAGAGAAAAAAATAGAGAGGGAGTTTGATATGAATCATCGTGAAAGAGTGTTAATGGCTCTTAACCACAAAACCCCTGATAGATGCCCGATGCAAATAAGTTTTACCCCGGAATTTGCAAAAAGATTAAGCAAGGAAATGAAAATTCAAGGAGAAGATAGTCACAATCCCCACGGGGGAGGTAATTCCTATAAATTGGAATTAGCTTTAGATGAAGATATGCTTCTAACTTCGGTAGGGTGGGCTAATTCTTATTATCAGGATGGTTTTAAAAACGGAGAAGAATATGTTGATGAATGGGGTATAAGATGGAAGGTTATTCAATATGATACTAAGTATGGAAAAGGTAGATATACCGAAATTATCGGACACCCTTTATCAAATGATGATACTGTAAATACTTATATAGTTCCTGATCCTAATCGTCAGGAATTATATAGAGAAGCTCAAAAACTGATAGATAATTATAAAATAGATTATTTCATTGTTGGAGTTACTGTAACCACAATTTTTGAAACTGCCTGGGCATTAAGGGGAATGGAAAAGCTACTGATGGATTTTATAATAAATCCTGGTTTAGCAGAAGAGATATTAAATTTACCTTATCATTACCATCTTACCGCTGCAAAAAAGTTAACTGAGATGGGAGTCGATATGATTTGGATAGGGGATGATGTTGGAACGCAAAAGGCAATGATGTTTTCTTCACAAATTTGGAGGAATTTTTTTAAACCAAAGATGGCTAATTTTATTTCTGAAATAAAAAAAATTAATCCTGCTTTAAAAGTAGCTTATCATTCTGATGGTGTAATTTATCCTATTGTACCAGATTTAATAGAGATCGGGGTAGACGTTCTGAATCCCATACAACCTGCTGCCATGGAACCTTATAAATTAAAAAAAGAATATGGAGATAAATTGTGTTTTTGGGGCACATTGGATGAACAGTATACCCTGCCTTTTGGCTCACCGGGCGAAGTAAGAAAAGAGGTATTGTCTCGAATCAATCTGGTGGGTAAACAGGGAGGCTTAATTATAGGTCCGACGCATAATATACAGCTTGATACACCTATGAACAATTTTTGGGTTATGGTAGATACCATAAGAAAGACTTATTATTAAGTAATATGGGTATTTTATTAAAAAAGTATCATTGGGTTATTGATATTTAAAGGAGGGTTTAAATGATTAACATTCCTAAAGTAAAACTTGGGATAGTTGCTGTAAGTCGTGACTGTTTTCCTATTGAACTTAGTAAAAGTAGGAGGAAAGCTGTTATGAAGGCGTGCAGCAAAAAGGGAATTTTGATTAAGGAAATTAAGACAGCTGTTGAAAACGAAAAAGATGTTTTAAATGCCTTAAAAGATTTGAAAGAGGCAGAAGTTAATGCATTGGTGATATATCTGGGTAATTTTGGCCCTGAAGGTCCAGAAACAATGCTTGCTCAAAAATTTTCAGGACCTGCTATGTTTGTTGCCGCAGCAGAAGAAACCGAAGAGGATTTAGTGAGTGGTCGCGGAGATGCATACTGTGGTATGCTGAACGCTTCATATAATTTAGGGCTAAGAAAATTAAATCCCTATATTCCTGAATGTCCTGTTGGTACGGCTGAAGAAATAGCAGAAATGATATTAGACTTTGAAAGTATAGCCAGAATATTACTTGGACTTAAAAAACTCAAGATAATAAGCTTTGGTCCAAGACCTCAGGACTTTCTTACATGTAATTCGCCTATAAAACCTCTGTATGATTTAGGTATAGAAATAATGGAAAATTCAGAGTTGGATCTTTTCGAAGCTTTTAATAATCATGAAAATGATTCAAAGATATCTGGGGTAGTGAAAAATATGAAAAAAGAATTGGGTAATATAAACAGATATTCAGGAATACTGCCCAAACTTGCACAGTATGAGCTCACCTTGAAAGATTGGATGGAGCAGAACCTTGGTGCATCTGAATTTGCGATCTTTGCAAATAAATGTTGGCCTGCCTTCCAAACTCAATTTGGGTTTGTACCTTGTTATGTGAATTCAAGATTTGCTATGAGAGGAATACCCATATCTTGCGAAACAGATATATATGGTGCCTTGAGTGAATATATAATTACTCTTGCTACTAATTTGCCGGCTACATTACTTGATATAAACAATACAGTACCGAAGGATATGTATGAAGAGAATGTAGAAAAGGTAAAAAATTATAAACTGAACGATCTATTCATGGGGTTCCATTGTGGAAATACTCCCATTTGTTATATAAAAAATGCTGAAATGAAATATCAATTAATTATGCATAGATTGCTTGAGCCAAATAAGGACCCTGATATTTCCAGGGGTACCCTTGAAGGAACCATAATTCCTGGAGATATTACACTGTTTAGACTGCAAGGTACAGCTGATTATGAATTGAGGAGTTATATTGCTCAAGGTGAAGTACTTGATATAAATCCGAAATCCTTTGGAGGAATTGGTGTATTTGCTGTTAAAGAAATGGCCAGGTTCTATCGCTATATACTTATTGCAAAAAGATTTCCCCATCATACAGGTATAGCATTTAAACATATAGGCAAAGTTTTATTTGAAACTATAAAGATGTTGGGTATAAATGATATAGCTTTTAATCAACCTTCAAATCTAATGTATAGGAACGAGAATCCATTTTCCTAAATTTTAAGGTTGAAAATATTATAAGTATGAATAGCAAATATTTGGACACTTAAAAGTAATGAAGTAAAAAAAATAGAATATACAATTTATTTTTTATTCATTTGGAGAAAAGCAAAAATGATAAAACCCGATAAGTATTTACCAAAATATTATCAACTAAAAGAATATCTAAAGCAGATGATTCAAAATGGAGATATTATTCCGGCGCAAAAGTTGCCTTCAGAAAGTGATCTTGTCCGTCAGTTTAAAATAAGCAGACATACTGTTCGTCATTCT
>NMQN01000298.1 GCA_003575245.1 Candidatus Atribacteria bacterium 1244-E10-H5-B2
AAAAGATTACTAAAATTCTGGGTATCAGTCCAGAAACTTTAGATAAAGAACTACACCAATTCTACGAAGAAAGAAGGAGGGAGTTAGAGAAAAAGATAGAGGAGAGGTAAGATAATGCCTAAAAGGAAGTGAAAAAAAGAAGCCAAAGCATAAATGTCCTAAAAATGAGGAGGTAAAAAAATAATGGTAAAAGCTGGGATGTATCAGGAATATGAAATATATCCATTGCCTATGTCAAGGATAACAATCAGTGCTGGTTTTATGACTTATTTTATGAATTACGATAAGATGATTAAAGCAACAATATACAGTTGGTATATAAAAGGGGCCGGAAAAAATATAATAGTTGATACAGGATGCCCCATTGGGACTATAAGGCAACATAGACCAAATTGCGAAGAAATCAGAACGTTTGACGATGCTCTCAAAAGTGTCGATTTAACTCCAGAGAGAATAGATATAGTAATACAAACACACTTGCACTACGATCATTGTGGAAATACATATAAATGTAAGAATGCAGAAGTAATAGTCCAGAGAAAAGAACTGGAATTCGGATTAGCTCCTCATCCAGTAATGGCTGGTCTATATGATAAAGAAATGTTTAGTAGGTTAAAATTTAATATAATTAATGGTGACACCGAAGTAGACAAAGGAATTCATCTATTATCTGTTCCAGGACATTCTCCCGGTACACAAGCTGTAGCAGTTAATACTGCAGAAGGAACAGCAATTATAAGTGGTTTTTGTTGTACAATGGACACATTTGTAATGCCAAAAAAGATTTCTGGATATACGGTCAAAGGAGTCGATCAACTTGAGATAATGTGGCCTGTAAGAACTCCAGGCATACACGTTGATCCACTGCAAGCTTTCGACAGCGCTTTAAGGTTAAAAGGATTAGCTGATATTATTATACCTCAGCATGATCCTATGTTTGAGAAGATAAAAAGAATACCGGGAAATAATAAATAGAAGGGGGTGAAAATTATATAGTGAGAGGAAGTAGAAATTGAAAGTACTTTGTGATACTAAATTAAATTACCAAATAAAAAAGGAGGATAATTTAATGCGAAATTTATGGACTAGAAAAGTTATTTTGCTGATAGTAGCTGTAATGTTTTTTAGTATGGTTGTTTTTAGCTATGCAGAGAAAGAAATTCACTGGATAATGTTCACGGGAGGCACTGGAGTCAGTTGGGCAGATAAGCAATGGAAGAATGTAATTATACCTGATATCGAACGCATTACAAATGGTCGTCTCAAGATAGATTTGTTATATCATGGTGAATATCCTTACAAAGATGCTGATCTTCTACGTGTCGTCAGCGAGGGAACCGCTGACTTGGTATCAGGCTGGGTTGCTAATTGGAGTGGTACAGAACCAAGATTAACTATTGTAGATATGCCGATGTTTGTACCCTCTTATCCTGGAGATTTACAGAGAGTATACCATAGAATTTTAGATGAGGTACTTAAAGATACTTTTGCCAAATGGAATTGTCATGAGTTGCTAACAACATGGATGGGAGCCCAACATTTTTATCTTTCCGATTTCTGGATAGAAGATTTTGACTCTCTAAAAGGAAAAAAGATAAGAACATTTAATGCTGAACTGGACGACCTAGTCAAGTTATTAAACGGAACGCCAGTTCGGGTAGATGCTGCTGAAGTTTATACTGCGCTCCAAACCGGAGTTGCAGATGGACTTATAACTGGAGTTAGCAATGGCCATGACAATATGTATTTCGAAGTTGTTCCGAATATGGAAGCCACATTTATATGTGATTGTACTGCTCCAGTCTATATTAATAATGATTCTTGGAATGAATTGCCAGAAGACATTCGAAATACTCTCCAAAACTATTTTGATTCAAAGAGAGATTGGTATGAAATGGGTCAGACTCTCCAGAATGGTTTAGATCTCATCGATTCTTTCCCAAAATTTAGACTTAAGGTATACACAATGCCAGTAGAGTTACGGAAAGAGATAGTAAAGAAATCATATGAGGCTATATGGAAACCTTGGATAAAGCGTTGTGGTGAGGGAGGAGAAAAGGTTTTTGAAGGAGTTGCCGACATACTCATAGACGAGGGTTTTGAAGTTCCGACTTATAAATAGGTAAAATAATGGATATAAAATCAAAAAAACAATTTAATAATAACTATCAAAAGCAAGAGAGTAACAATAAAGCTCTGTGTAGATTAGAGCGTAAAATCGAAAAGTTAATGTATATTGTTTCGACAGTAACTGTTGCTCCTTGCGTAATTATCTTGATAATCTGGGTTTTTTTGATTACAGCATATGTTGTAGGTCGAAAATTCTTCAATTTTCAATGGATATTCGTCGAAGAATTCACAGGTTACATGATGGTTTTTGTTGCTTATTTCTCCCAAGCATATGTTTTAAAGGTTGGAGGACATATTAAAGTAAATTTTGTTTTTAAGAAACTGACAAATAAAATACAATCTATATTAGAGTTGGGTACTAGTTTTCTGGCTTTTACTCTGATATGTTATTTAACTTGGAGGTCGATGCATTGGTTTAGTTATGGATTCGAACATAAACTATGTTCAAGTACATTACATATAGTTTTATGGCCAAGTTACTTAACTGTTACAATTGGCCTAAGTTTATTCGCTTTCGAACTTGCATTGAATCTTTGCTTAAAGATTATAAAACTTATGGAAATTAATGTTAGTAATATTGGTATGAATGATGTAACTAAAATATCTTAAAAGAAATGGGGGGATTCTGACATTATGAATTATCAGAACCTCCCCCATTTATCCTACACTGGATGATAATTTATTATGTAAATATATATCATTTAAAGGAGTATCGTATGTCTCTCAGTTTAGTTATTACCATTATAGTAGCTATATTATTTTTCCTTTTATCAATTGGTCTCTATATTGGTATTTCTCTAGCAGGAGTAGGTATCCTTGGACTTGAATTTTTAGCACACCGGGGTGAATGGGTTGGGCCTACCTTATACAATTCCGTCAATAGCTTTATCCTTACCGCTATACCCTTTTTCCTATTTATGGGGCAAATTGTCCTCCATAGTGGTCTTAGCGCTCGTCTTTATAGAGGTGTCTCTAAATGGACACGAATCGTTCCCGGCGGATTACTTCACTCCAATATTGTTAGTTGCTCGATCTTCGCTGCCATATCTGGATCAAGCCCAGCTACAGCAGCCACTATAGGTACCGTTGCTTATCCCGAGCAAAAGAAAAGAGGATATAATCCTTCAATAGTCACAGGGTCTCTAGCTGCAGGGGGCACCTTAGGCATACTCATTCCCCCGTCAATAAATATGATTATATATGGGGCATTCGTTGGTTTATCTGTAGGACGTCTCTTTATTGCAGGAATAGTGCCGGGTATTATGCTTACTTTTGCTTTTATGATTGCTATTGTCTTTTTATGTACAAGGAATAAATTTTTAGCACCCAGACCAGAAAAGGTTAAATTAGCACACTATCTCTGGGAATCAATTATTGCTTTAAAGGATGTGTGGCCTTTCTTTTTCATTATAGTAGTAATCATAGGTTCGATTTATAGCGGTATTATGACACCTACAGAAGCAGCAGCAGTATCCTGCTTTCTGGCTATTATATTAGGTACTCTAATAGGGAAACTAAATTTGACTATACTCAAAGATTCGGCATTGGCCAGTTTAAAAGTAACTGGAATGTATCTTCTAATTTATGTTGGAGCCAATCTTATGGGAAGTGCTTTATCTGCTTTAAGGATCCCAGCCCGGTTATCGAAGATAGTAGCAGCTTCAGAGCTGAGTTCATTGGAAATATGGTTCGGAATCGTTATTCTATACCTCATTTTAGGATGCTTTATGGACACCCTTGCGATGATGTTAGTCACTTTGCCGGTTACTTATCCTCTTGTTGTTACTATATGTGGTTTTGATCCAATTTGGTTTGGTGTACAACTTGTACTACTGTGTGAGATTGGTATGATCACTCCCCCAGTAGGGGTAAATATTTTTGTGCTACAAGGAATTGCTCCGGAAATATCCCAAGGGAAAATTGTGCGTGGCATTTTACCATTTTTCCTATTATTATTGGCCTCTGTTATATTATTCACTTTTTTCCCTCAATTAGTTCTATTTCTTCCTACTTATGTATTCAGATAGTAAATAACAGTATTAAAAATCTTTAAGAAAATACTAAGAAAATAAGTTAAAAAAATTTAAGGAGGTGATTTAATAGGATATACAAAGTAAAATTCAGAGATAAAAGAGGAGGTGAGGAGAAGAGAAAAAATTAGTACTAGGAGAATTTTAGATCTTAAAAAAAAGAATGAAGAAGGAAAAAAATTAATTTTAAAGGAGATAAAAAAATGAGAAGTATTGGCTTA
>NMQN01000827.1 GCA_003575245.1 Candidatus Atribacteria bacterium 1244-E10-H5-B2
ACTTCCCTTGATAGGTTTATATACCCCGGTTAGCATATTAAAGACTGTAGTTTTGCCCGCTCCATTAGGACCGATTAAACCTAACAATTCCCCCTCTTCTAAATTTAGATAAAAATCAGAAACAGCTGTCAATCCTCCAAATCGGATAGTAATATTATCTGCTTTCAAAATACTCATCTCTTTTTTAACTTCCTTCCTCTACCTCTTTTTTACTTCTACCAACCTTATGATATAACCACTCCCAGGAACATTCCTTGGTTCCCATAAGTCCCTGGTGAAAGAATAAAATAACTATCATTAATAAAATAGAAAATATTAGCATTCTCATTCCCGGAATCCCGGGAATATTTAATCCAAAAAAACTCATCGGTGATTCAACCGACCTTAGCACTTCCATTAATATAGCAAACAAAGTTCCTACTATTACCGTACCGGTTATACTGCCCAAGCCTCCTACAATAACGATTATTATTATTTGAAAAGTCATAAAAAAACTAAAAGTATTAGGATCGATAGTCATAACTAAACTCCCTAAAAGAGCACCACCTATGCCAGCAAAAAATGCTCCAACTACAAATGATAGTACCTTATGATAAAAAAGATTTACTCCCATAGCTTCAGCAGCCACTTCATCTTCACGGATAGATTTTAAAGCCCTGCCATAACTACTATTAATCAAATTTTTAATAAACCATATGGTAAGTATAGCTATCCCCCAGGTCCACCATAGATTAGTATAACTCGGTAATCCTTTTAATCCCAAGGGTCCATTAGTAATGCTTTGTAAATTACAAAATATGACTCTTATTATCTCCGAAAACCCAAAAGTAACAATGGCTAAATAATCGCCTTTTAAACGCAAACAAGGTGCGCCTACTAAAAAACCTACACCTGCTGAAACTAAACCTGCAATAATAAGGGAAAAAATAAAGGGAATTTGAATAACGCTAAGCGGCCAGATAATAGGGGTAATAAAATAATTCACTTCTTTTAACTCTGGAGACATATACAAAAGTGCAGAAGCATAAGCCCCAATAGACATAAATCCAGCATGACCTAAAGAAAATTGTCCGGTAAAGCCATTTATTAAATTAAGACTGACTCCTAAAATAACATATATACCACATAAATTTAAAATTCTAATAACATAAGCATCAAAGCTTCGTTGAGCTATAAAGATAGATACAACCATAATTAAAATAGTTATAATCTTTAATAAAAAATAATCTTTCTCTTTTTTCTTCACTTTTTTCATAACTACCTATTCTTCTCCGAATAATCCTTCTGGTTTAAATAATAATACGAAAATTAAAATTATAAAAATAAAAGCATCTTTATATCCAGCTAATTCTGGTAAAAATGCTACTATCATAATGGTCAATAACCCTACCAAAAAACCTCCTACCATTGCTCCACGAATACTACCAATTCCTCCAATAATAGCTGCAGTAAAAGCTCTCCATCCAGGATATACTCCCATAAAGGGCCAGATCTGAGGATAACGTAAAGCCCACAGTATAGCTCCAATAGCCGCTAATCCCGAACCCAACATAAAAGTAAGAGAAATAGTTTTGTCTAAATTAATGCCCATAAGTTTGGCTGTATCAAAATCCTTGGAAATAGCCCGCATGGCTAACCCTGTCTTGGTTCTATAGACTATATAGGTTAAGATTGATAAGAAAACGATGGTAACAATAGGAGTGATAAAACTAACACCCGGAATTCGAACTCCTCCCAGAATAAAGGTTTTGGCAAAAAATTCCGGGCGGTAAAATGCTTTTGGCCTTCCTCCAAACACTACTATAGCAAAATTTTCTAATAAAAAAGACATACCTATTGCAGAACATAAAGAAGATACACGAGGAGCTCCTCGTAAGGGTTTATAAGCAACCCTCTCTACAGTTCTACCTAATAACATAGCCAATACTACCGCCACCAAACAAGCTATTCCCCAGGGAAGAGAAAATAATACCATAGCATAAAAAACAAAAAAGGCTGCCATCATAAATATATCTCCATGAGCAAAGTTTATCAAACGCAAAATCCCATAAACCATAGTATATCCGATGGCAATAAGGGCAAATAAACAACCTAAAGAAATTCCATTACTTAAATTCTGTAAAAAAATATTTAAACTCATTATTTTATCCTATCATTATTTTTCCTTGAAATATCTTCGTAATATCTTTAATTTACTTCAAAAAATTAGATTGAGGAGAAGAAAGTCCTCTCCTCAATCTAAATTTAGACTATTTTTAAATATTAGTTTATCCTGTTCCCTTAAAATGGAGTTACTGTAGCAATATATTTAAACTTACTATTCTCTACGGTCTTAATTATTGCATCCTTAGTAGCATCTCCGTTTAAGTCTAAGGTAATCATTCCGGTACAACCCTCATAATCTTTAGTCGCTGCTAAGGCATCCCTAATTGCTTTGGGGTCAGCTGAACCAGCTCTCTTGATAGCATCAAGTACTAAATTATAAGCATCAAAACCTAAAGCAGCAAAAGCACTGGGGGATCTATTATATTTCTTTTCAAAATCTTTACAGAATTTTTCTGCTGCCTTAGTAGTAACAGCAGTTGCATCAAAATGGGTGCTAAAATAACTACCTTCTACTGCTTCTCCACCTACTTCAATAAATTCTGGTGCTTCCCAGGTGTCTCCACCCAAGAAGTTCGCGGTAATCCCCATTTCTTTTCCTTGTTTTAAGATTAGAGCTGCATCTCCATAAGAACCAGCAGGAACAAATACAACATCGGGATTCTTACCAGCAGCATAAGTTACTTGAGCAGTAAAGTCCTGGTCTCCGGTCTGATAAGAAATAAGTCCTATAATAGATTTCGGATTACCAGTTAATTTGATAAAAGCTTCCCGAAAGAAATTAGACAATCCCACCGCATAATCAGAAGCAATATCCTGAATAACTACTGCAGTCTTAGCATTAAGGTTACTTACAGCAAAGTTAGCCATTACTGCTCCCTGGAAAGGATCAATAAAACAAGCTCTAAAAGCATAAGGCTTTCCTAAAGTTACTAAAGGATTAGTAGGAGAACATCCCATCATGGGAACACCGGCTTTATTAGCAACTTCACTACCTGGGATAGCACAAGCACTACCATAAGTACCCACTATGGCTACTGCTTTCTCAAATTCAATCAAACGGGCTACCGCATTAGCTGCTTCTACTTTCTCACTTTTATTATCTACTAAAACCATTTTTATCGGTTTTCCTAAGACTGTAGGTTGTTGTTCGAAAGCTAAATTTACCCCTTCCATAGTCATCTGTCCACCAGCAGCATAGGGACCAGTCATTGGTTCATAAACCCCGATTACAATTTCCTCAGCAGCACCTACTACCAAACTAAAAACCAGCAAGAATGATACAAGAACTCCCACAATTAAACCAAACTTTTTCATTATTTTTTCTTCCTCCTTAAAATTTTTTTTACTTACTTTTGAAATATTTAAACGTAATATTTTTTTAATTAACCATTAACACCCCCTTTATCACTTTTTTAAATTGGTTTGGTAAAGTAAATGTGGTTAGATACAGTTATCTGGCTTGAAAAACAGGAAAATACTTGGTGATTTTTTGTGGAATTGATAAATCTAATAATAACTTTTATTATCATTTATCCTCTTTAATTAGTTTCCTTAATTTTAATAAGACGGTTACTTTTCTAATTATTAGTTAATATATCTTCAGTCATAAACATACTATATCTTAGCTGGTAAAATAATTTGACAAGAACAACCTCATTTTAATTAAGTTAAAGTAGCATATAAAGTTTAACATTAAATTTATTAAATTGCAAGCAATTGTTTATTTATTTTTATTCTACACTTTGCCATTTCACTCTTAAGTAAAGTCTTTATTCTATACCATTATATGGTCCGTAATTAGAAATTAATCATTGTTAAAATTTTTTCGGATTTATTGGAAATAAACAAGGCAGACACCATTGAGGTTATAGGAACTGTCAATACTAATCCGATGCTTCCCGATAACCCTTGAATGATTTCAGTGCTAACTGTATTGAGATTTATGGCTCTAAAATAAGGCATATTATAAGCCATTAGAAGTATCATTATGCTTAAAGAACAACCGGCAAAGGCGAGTATTAAGGTGTTGGCCATTGTCCCCATTATGTCCTTTCCCACATTCATCCCTGATTTAAAAAGTTCTGCCTTACTTAACTCGGGGGCCTTATTATGAATCTCAAAGATGACAGAAGCGATGGACATACCCACATCCATCACTGCTCCAAGAGAGGATATAATAATACCTGCAAACATTATTCCTTTTATATTGATAGAAAAACTACCAACTATATAAATAAGTTGTTCGCTGGCTTCTCCGGTAATCCCGGTAAGATG
>NMQN01000715.1 GCA_003575245.1 Candidatus Atribacteria bacterium 1244-E10-H5-B2
GCTGATATTACCGAGGAAAGAGTTTTAAAAGAATTGGGAGTAAAAAATTTTGATGCAGCCATTGTGAGTATCGCCACCAATTTAGAGACAAGCATCTTGGTAACTATGATGTTAAAAGAAATGGGATTAAAATATATTATCGCTAAAGCACAAAATAATCTTCATGCAAAGGTCTTAGAAAAAATTGGTGTGAATAAGGTTGTGTTTCCCGAAAGAGATATGGGTGCAAGAATCGCTCGAAGATTAATCACTCCAAACATTAAAGACTATGTCGAACTGGAACCTGATTATAATATTATCGAGATTGAAGCCTTGCCTGAATTTGTAGATAAAACTTTGAGTGAACTTGACATGCGGAATAAATACGAAATAAATGTTTTAGCCATAAAAAGAAATGATGGCGTTAATATCTCACCCCGGGCAAAAGACGTAATAAAAAAAGGGGATTTTCTAATTGTAATAGGAGAGGCTAAAAAAATTAACAAATTAGCCGGTAAATCTAACAAGTAAATTAGAATCTCTATATAAACCGTGGTTAAAAGATTTGGTTTAGATGTTATTCTTAAAAAATACTTAAAAAAGTTACCATACTAGTACTGCGTAAGTTAATGTAAATTTTAGTGGGATAGTTAGATAGGAAGAAGGATGCTACTTTTTCTATCTTTTCTTTCGCTTTCTTAACTCGATACTTAATACTATAATGCTCGATATCATATTAATATATTTGTATTTTTTATTATCTTATTATAAAATATTAACAGGTTTTATCCTGTAACAATTATAGAGTAATCCCAAAACCTCTTTTTATCTATCTTGTAATACCGCAAAAATCATTTCTTATTTTAATTTTTAAAATAGGATACCCGAAAAAAAATGTTCTATAAAGAATAGTCTTAAAAATAGGCCATTCTTCAAAAAAATATATAGAATATAATAAATATTATAAAAAGGGTCCGGGCATATGATAAAAAATATTTTATTTGCTTATAATCAGGTAAACCAGAGAGAACGTAAGGGACTCTTTAGAGAATGTATTCTTATAGAAGACGTAGATGCTATCCGCACAGCTCTGATTAAGACCAATAATAATATTTTATCTTTAGACCTTCTTATGCCAGAGCAATTAGACGAATTTATCAGTAAACATCATCCCATTGATCTGGCCTTTGTTCTGGCAGAAGGATATAAAGATATCCCTCATACCTTTTATAGCGGGCATGGTACGACGATGGTCCGTAAACAGTTAAATAAATACTATATCCCCTGCGCCCTCTCCGGTATCGAAAGTATGGAAATCTGCCGCAACAAGGACATTACTTATGATAAACTCAAGGTTAACAACATCTTGGTTCCTGACCATTTTATATTTGATACTCATTTTCGGTTTAATAAAATAAAATTACTCTCCCGGATAGACAAAATTGGATTTCCCCTGATGATAAAACCGGTCGGCGGAGGAGGCAGTATAGGTATTACTCCAAAATCTGTAGTGCATAATCTGCAAGAACTAAAAAAGAGGTTTATCGGTCTAAAAAAAGAACTGGGCCCTGAAAAATTAATCATCGAAAAATATTTACCCGGAAGAGAATATACTGTTGGAGTCCTGGGTAGTAAAGCCAAAAAATACATTTTGCCAATTATCGGTTTCCCCAAAGACCATGGCATCAGATATACTTTCACTAAAAAGACAGAATATAAGATAAGAGAAAAATTTGAAATAATCTATCGGGATGATGAAAGATTTAAAAAACTTGCCCAGATAGCAATTAAGACCTTTGACGCAGTGGGAGCCAGTGATGCTATTAGGATTGATATTATGGAAGATGAATCAGGAAAAACCTATGTTATAGATGTAAACGGTACGCCTGCTTTATCCATTACTGGTTCTTTAACTTTTATGGCAAGTAAAATAGGGCTAACCCATAGCCAACTTATTAAATTGATCTTTTATGAAAGTATCGTCCGATATAATTTAGCCCCCACCTATCTTCTGGAAGATATTATATCTAAAATTCAAGCCAAGCTTGCCACCTATTATGCCGATAAAGATGATAAAGATATGGAAACGGTTTTAATTTAAATAATTCTTTCTTACTAAAATAGGAGTAGTATAAAACTGCATCTTTTTATTTTTATTTTTATTTTTAAATTTTCCGCTATCTCTGCCTACCTCTTATTTTACTTTAGATTCTAAATCGATCATCTTCCTTTTTAAAGCAATCCCTTCTTTTCCGGAAAATCCTCCTAAACCACCGTCACTTTTTATGATCCGATGGCAGGGAATAATTAAGGGTAAGGGATTATTTCTCATGGTGTTTCCCACTGCCCGATATGCCCGGGGATAACCGGCTGCCTCTGCTGCCTCTTTATAGGACCTGATTTCACCATAAGGAATTTCCTTAACTATCTGTAAAACTTTCTTCTGAAAATTCGTATAATTATCTAAATTCAACTGGCAATCTATGAAATCAACTTTCTTGCCGGCAAAATATTCTTTAACCTTTTTGATTAAACTTTCCCATCCTCTATTATCTTCGAAAAGATTATTATATTTTAACTCTTTCTTTATTTTAAAAAGAACATCCTCTTTTCTCTCTTCCGGCAAAACAAAAATCCGCAAGCCTTTTCGGTCAACTACAAACCCTGTCCATCCCCAGGCAGTTAAAAAAATAGTACATTTAAGATATTTTTCAGACATAAATTACCCCCCTCTTTTTGTCTTGTTAATGTTTTTATTATATAATCTAAATTAGTCGTTAGTGAATAAACCTAGCGTGGAGCGTATAGCGCTTAGCGTATAAGTGCGTGTAATAAGTGTAAGAAAAATACAAAATGCAAATTGATTGTTGGTTTCAAATACAATTTTTCAGTTATCGGTTTACAGTTATCATTATATAGCTAAAAGCTTATAATGAAAAGCGCAAAACTAAATTCGTATCTCGTTAAAATGCAGTAACAAGTAATATGTAATGGGTAATAAGATTAAATTTCATAAATTATAAAAACAGGTACTTATCACATGTTACACATTACATTCCTTGTTGGTTAGCTAGTTGTAAGATTAAGATACAGATAAATCTGTAGGATAGGCGTCTCGCCTGTCTATGAAAATGGGGTTAGATTCATCGAGCCCGATAGAGAAATCATCAAGAAAAATCAGGATGGAATAAATTATGATTGAGAAAATAAATGTCTTGTTACTGGCAGGTGGAAAAAGTAAAATAAGCCTGAGAAAATTTACCGGAAAAGAAAATAAAGCTTTAATTAAAATAGGTCCTCACCACAAACCCATGATACTTTATATTATAGAATCTCTAAAAAAATCAAGATACACTAATAAAATTATAGTAGCAGGGCCCGAAGAAGTACAAAAATTAGCAAAAGATCTGGTCTATCTAACCGTTTTCGATGGTCAAACCATTCCCGATACCTTGAAATCAGGAATTTTACCCCTCAAAAAAGACACTTTAATATTAATCTCAACCTGTGATGCCCCTTTAATAACCGAAAAACATATTGATCATTTCATAGAAAAATGTTACAGGTTGCCAGGTTTTGATATTTATTATCCTATAATTGATAAAGAAGTTTATCAAAAAACTTACCCCTCTTCAGATTTAAGAAGGGTTTATGCCAATCTCATTGAAGGAACTTTTACCGGGGGAAATATTCTTTTAATAAATCCTCGGATTATCACTGATTTTGCAGAGACAATCAACGATTTTATCTATTTCAGGAAACATCCTTTAAAAATAGCTCGACTCCTGGGGGCTCGAATAACCGCAAAATACTTAAGAAAATATCTATCTATTCAGGACCTGGAAAAGAGAGTCCCCGAATTATTGGGGGGTTATAAAGGGAAAGCCATACTCTCTCCCCCAGAAATCGCTCTGGACATCGATAAACCCAGGCATTTAAAAGCTCTTTGGAACAATTATTAAAGCTTACTCTTTACTCCATACATACGGCCGCCATATTTACCGGTAATAAGGTAGGAAGTGATAAAGGCTTTTCGGTCATGTTCTAATGAAATCTCCCTTACTTTGGGAAAATAGTTTCTTTCACATATTACCCTGAGAATTTGAACTTCTCCATCTTTACCGTATCCTATATTTCGAGTAATTCCGAATCCCTCATCCCGAAGTTTCTCTTCGATCTCCTGCCATTTAATTTTGGAAATAATACCAACAGAAATTATCTCTTTGGAGATTTTTTCAGATATATATATCCCAACTATATTCCCGATAGCAAAACCTGCACAATAGGCGATGACATTAAACCAATTCCCTATATCCTGTATTACCTTGCTTACTATGAGAATAAAAATTAACACTTCAAAAAAACCGAGTACACCGGAGAAGC
>NMQN01000438.1 GCA_003575245.1 Candidatus Atribacteria bacterium 1244-E10-H5-B2
CTATGGCTAAACCTGACATTAGCTCTCATAACATTAATAGCTATTCCTTTCATTTTTTTATTAGTTCTGTCGCTTAGGCGGTTAGTTAGGATTGTTAGTAGAGCTTACAGAAAAGCAATTGGTAGTGTAAATGCTGCTATGGTTGAATCAATAGGGGGTATACATGTATCTAAAAGCTATGGACAGGAATCTACTGTTTCTAGGCAATTTCAAGAAATTAACAAGCAATATTTTAAAGCAGGTTTTAGATTAACGTCCGTAACTCATATGTGGAGACCTCTGCTTGAAACCATTGCTTCTATTATGCTTATTATCATCATTTTTTTTGGAGGTCAATTTGTCTTTCAAGGTATAACTAATCCCGGAACAATTTTTATGTTTGTTCTTTATCTTCAGAAATTTTTCCGCCCTATAATGGTACTCTCCGTATTTTTCCCTCAACTTAGCTCAGGAATGGCAGCATATGAGCGAATACTAGATATTCTTGATTCTGAGCCAAATATAAGAAAAAATCCAAACGCAATTGATATCGATACTTTGGAAGGAGAAATAATTTTCAAAGATATCGACTTCTGCTATAGAGAAGGTGAATGGGTATTCAAAGGATTAAATCTGCATATAAAAAAGGGAGAAAAAATAGCTATTGTCGGCCACACAGGGGCTGGGAAAACTTCATTGGTATCACTTTTAGCTCGATATTATGAGTTTCAAGGGGGATCAATTGAAATTGATGGAATTGACATTAGGGACATGTCTTTAAACTCTTATAGAAGAAATCTAGGCAATGTACAGCAAGAAGTTTTTTTGTTTTCAGGTACTATAGAAGAAAATATTCGATATGGCAGACAAGAAGCTTCAGAAGAAGATCTCTGGAACGCAATTAATACTGTGCACCTCGAAGAACTAATTGAATATCTACCGGAAGGGTTGCAAACACAGATCGGTGAGAGGGGAAAAGGACTGTCGGCAGGTCAACAGCAACTAGTTAGCTTTGCTCGAGCAATATTAACTGATCCGCGGATTCTTATTCTTGACGAAGCCACATCGAGCGTTGATGCATATACTGAAGCAATTATTCAAGAAGCTCTTGAAGTTCTATTAGCAGATCGTACTTCAATTGTTATTGCACATAGGCTCTCAACTATCGTGAATGCTGATCGAATAATTGTGATGGATAACGGGCAAATCGTTGAAGAGGGGACCCATCGTTCTTTACTAGCACAAAGAGGAAAGTACGCTAATTTGTATAAAAAATATTTTGAGCATCAATGTTTCGATTGGCACCCGTCTCAAGTTTCTCAAGATGTTGATTGATCAAATTAAGTACGCTCTAATTACAAAAGACAATAAAACATTTTTTGCTAATGAGTCAGTTAGGTTATGGTTTGAAGAAGAAAATCATAAACAAGTGCTTGTTGTACATTGGAGAGACATAAATAGCCAAATAAAATCGTACAAAACAAAAGAATGAGATTTATATATTGAAAATATATTTAAAAAGTTATCTTTGTGCTAAGTAAATCTTCATTTTTTGATGAAGCTCCAATGTAAATAGTATATTCGATACTCTCGACTTCCCATACTCTATTATCAGGATTATACCAAGCAAGATCTTTTTTCTTGACTTCAATAGATACTGTTTTTGTTTCTTTTGGTTTCAACGCTACTCGTTTAAATCCACGTAAGAGTTTAACAGGGCGATCAACGCTGGAATTCTCAAAACCTATGTATAATTGCACTATTTCTTCACCTGCAATAGAGCCAACATTCGAAATATCTACTTTTGCGACGATTTTATCTTCTATTGATTTTAGTCGCATGTTTTTGTAATTATATTCCGTATAACTTAAGCCAAACCCAAAAGGAAATGCTGGTTCTCGGTGTTCTTTTTCCATTAATGTGTATCCGTGATAATATCCGTATTCGATTTCGTCAACATATATGTCAAAGAATGGTAAATGTGCGGGATCTGTAGGGATTGTAAGAGGTAATTTTCCGCTTGGGTTAATTACTCCAAAAATAATGTCAGCTAAAGCGTTTCCTCCTTCCATACCTGAATACCAAGCCATTAAAATAGCGGGGACTCTTGTTCTCCATTCTTCCATGAGAATAGCGCTTCCCCCAATAAGTACAACTACGCATTTTTGATTAACTTTTGATACGGCATTAATTAGTTTAATTTCATTCTCTCTCAAACCAAGGTTAATGCGATCTCCTAATCCCTTTGAAATATGTGGAATATATTCTCCCTCATCCTTATACGTGTAACCAACCATTAAAACTACCGCATCTACGCTTTGAGCAATCTGTTGAGCAACTTCAAGATCGCTACCATCGTTATGTATTATTTTTACTTTATCACCGAATCTATTTTCTAAACCGTGTAAAGGCGTAACAATATTATTTTGGCGCACGTGACTGCTTCCATGATCACCCGTATTTTTTAAATCGGCTAATGGACCAATTACTGCTAAAGTATCAACTTCTTTAGAAGTAAAAGGTAAAATTTTACCTTGATTTTTAAGCAAGACCATGCTATTCTCGGCAACTTTGCGAGCTAAAAGAACATGTTCATCACAACCGATTAAAGTAGGATTGTAATTTTGAGAATCTTCTTTGGTTGTAAATCTTAACACTGTGCGGATTATTCGCTTTGCGGAATCTTCTATTAATTTTAAAGGAACTTTTCCTTGTTTCACTGCTTTTTCTAGTTTTCTTCCGTAATATTTTGCACGGGGCATTTCAACATCTAAGCCTCCCATGACTCCACCAATGGTATCATGGACCCCATACATCCAATCAGAATGCACAAAACCTTCAAACCCCCATTCACCTTTTAGTATATCTCTTAATAATGGAGCATTATGACCACAGTATTCGCCACGAACTTTATTATAGGCCGACATAGCTGTAGCACAATCTTCCTCGATACAACGCTTAAAATGAGGAAGATAGACTTCTCGCAATGTTCGTTCGTCTAATTGTACATCAACTTTAAATCGCGAATGTTCAATGCTATTAGCAATATAATGTTTAACTGTGGCCATAACATTATGTTTTTGTACGCCACGTATCAAAGCTGCCCCAAATTCACCAAGATGAAAGGGATCTTCTCCGTAAGTTTCTTGAGCTCGACCCCACGCGGGATGCCGCAAAAGATTTATACATACACCTCCAAAAAGATTTCCTCCGTGAGCACGTGCTTCTTTACCGATAACTTCACCCACCTCTTCTTCGAGTTTAATATCCCACGAAGCCCCTCGAGCCATGGATACAGGGAAACAAGTAGAGCCGGGCATCATTACACCCCTCGGACCATCCGTAAATAAGAACGGAGGTATACCTAATCGTTTAACGCCCCCACCTGGATAAGCACGCACGCCGAACTTTCGATCTTTTAGCAACAACATAAAAAAATGATTCCCCGACATTATATCAATCTTTTCTTTTAATGTCATTTCGGATAAAGCATAATCTACATATTCGTCTATTTCTCTATCTGACATTCCTTTTTTGATTTTAGATTTTATCATTATGAACTCACATTAAAAATAAATATCCCATAGTTCAAAATCAAATTTACTTCTTAAAATTTAGCATTAAAATAACAGAAATTATTAGGAATTTTTAATTAATATTCTATTTTTTATGAAAATAAGTATATTTTAAAAAAAATTTGTTGATAAAAATGATTGATAATAATTACATGTATAAATTTATAGAAGATATTTGTAACGAAGTAGGACCCCGAGAATCAGGGACAGAACAAGAAATCTTAGCAGGTAATAGAGTAGAATCAGAATTGAAAAAGTTTTGCGACGAAACACATCAAGAATCTTATACTAGTAGTCCTCATGCCTTTCTTGGAGGCATTAAATATAGTGCAATACTGGTCTTTATTGCTGGAGTTTTTTATTGGTTATCCTTGTTAATAGATATTAATATAATTTCGTTAAATGCATCCATAAATATAATCTTCTTATTAATTGCAATAACTCTTATCGTGATAACGATTAGTTATTTCATTTTAGAGGTGATGAAATACCACGAAATCTTTGATTTTCTCTTTCCTAAACGGGAATCACAAAATGTTATTGGGACAATTAATCCAAAAAACGAAGTGAAAAATATAATAATCTTTTCTGCACATCACGATTCTGCCTTTGAATTTAACACTTTCTACTATTTGAAGCGGTTCGGTCAAATTATTATAAATATTGGATATTTAGCCGTTGGAATAGTATTCATTGCGATAATTTTAAAGTTAGTTTTTTTCCTTTTATCAATTGAGCAACCGATTCTCTTTTTAGTTTTTGGCATTATCTTTATATTTTTCGTTCCAATTATAATAGTAATTC
>NMQN01000647.1 GCA_003575245.1 Candidatus Atribacteria bacterium 1244-E10-H5-B2
GTACTCCATATCCTTACAACCCATACGCGCACCCTGAATCGTTCCGCTTAATTTTTCCGAAATATGTAAAGAAATTATTGATTTATATCTTTGCGCAGCTTTATCATAGACTTTTTTAAAAAAAGCTGGCGCGGGTTGAGAAGTGGATAGCTTTTCATTGGAGGTCTCTAAAATATGAATAAAATCCTTTGGTATAATTTCTACTTGATCTAAATAGCTCTTTTTCCCAACTTGAATTACTACAGGTACAATCTTAATATTATACTTCTTAATTAACTCTGGCGGTAAATCACAGGTTGAATCAGTAACCAACCCGATACTTTTTTGAGCATCAAGCTTAATCTTAGTATGCTGTTTGTGCATATCATCAACTTTATTTTTTACTATAGTTCCGAATTCAGACAATTCAGCAAAAACATCTTCTGGTTTATCAGTGTGAATATGGATATGAGCTTTGTTTTTAGAACCAGCAACAATTAATGAATCCCCTAAAAAAGTAAGTTTTTGTCTAATGGTTTTCCGGTCTAAGTCAATACCTTCAAGTAAGTATTCGGCACAGAACTGAAAATTAATTCCGGAATCAACTTTACCTAAATTAAAACTCCTCATTTTATTGGTAGTAGAAGTAATTACTTTTAAAGATTTAATTTTACCATATTCAATAAAATTAACTATTCCCTCTAATATATTAACAAATCCCTGTGCCCCCGCATCGACTACGCCTGCCTTTTTTAATATCAGGAGTTTATCGGGTGTTTGGGCCAGGGAATCCTTTGCTTTAGATAATGATTTTTTAAAAAGTTCGACAAAATCATGGGTATGGTGCGCACTTTCAGCAAGATGTTTTGCCCAATCTTTCATAACTGTAATAATGGTTCCCTCTTGAGGATTAGAAATTGCATTTCTTGCTTGTTCTGCTGCCTTAGTGGCAGCTTGGGCAAAAGCTTCTGTGCTAAGACGTACTTTACCCTTGGTTGCTTCTGCCAGGCCTTGAAAAAATTGGGCCAAAATAGCTCCGGAGTTACCGCGTGCTCCGGTCAAAGCCGAATCGGCAATAACACTACTAATTTTGGTAAAAGAAGATTCTTTACATTTTTTAATCTCTTTTACAATGCTGTTCATAGTAGCTGCCATATTAGTACCTGTGTCCCCATCAGCTACCGGGAAAACATTGATATCATTCAGATACTGTTCCATCTGATTTATCCGTTGGGCTGAATTTATAATAAAACGCTTAAACCGAATGCCATTTAAATATTTTATTTTTATTTTCATTACTAAAAATCCTTTCTCATTCTACTCTTCCGCCGAGATGTTCACCTAAAAATTCTTCCATAGCGCCATAAAAATCAAACCGATTTTCTTCGTTTGCAAAACCATGACCCTCATTATCTTTAACCATGTAAGAAACCTCGATACCTCGTGTCTTTAAGGCTTCAACCATCTGATCTGATTCAGCTTTAGGAACTCTGGGGTCATTAGCCCCTTGGGCAATGAAAAGAGGAACCTTAATTTTATCGACGTGGAAAAGCGGGGAAGCTGCCTCCAGCAAATCTTTATCTTTTTCGGGATCTCCAACCATTTCGTAAAACATTTCCCTCATAGGTTCCCAATAAGGAGGTATTGCCTCAAACCAGGATAAGATATTGGATATTCCCACGTAATCAATCCCACAAGTATATAAATCCGGAGTAAAGATTAAACCTGCTAAAGTGGCATATCCACCATAAGATCCTCCATAAATTCCAATTCTTTTAGGGTCCGCTATCCCCTGTTCAATTAACCAATTAACTCCATCGGTAATATCATCCTGCATTTTTTTACCCCATTCTTTAAATCCAAGCTCCCAGAATTCGCGGCCATATCCGGTAGAACCACGGAAATTCATCTGTAATACGGCATAACCCCGGTTTGCCAAAAACTGAATTTCAGGATTATATCCCCAATAGTCTCTATACCAGGGACCACCATGAGGATTAATAACTACAGGTAAATTTTTTGGAGTTAAACCTTTGGGAATGGTTAAGTATCCATGGATAGTTAAACCATCCCGTGAGGTATATTTGATTGGTCGCATATCTGCCATATATTTTTCTTCCAGCCAGGGGCTAATATCTATCATCTTTCTAAATTCACCTGTGGCAAGATCATAAAAATAATAAGCCCCCAAACCTTTATCACTGTATGTTATTATAATTAGTTTGGTTTCATCTCTAGTACTATCGGTAATTGCAACTTCGTATCCGGGCAAGCGTTTCTCCAGGTCTTCTTGTAATTCTTTACGTTCCTGGTCAAAAAAATGATAATGTCTTTTATCGGTAAAGTAAG
Source organism: Candidatus Atribacteria bacterium 1244-E10-H5-B2 (assembly GCA_003575245.1). The sequence goes on from NMQN01000647.1 coordinate 2,329, forward strand.
CGACCCCTGTAATTTTCTTTTGTTTTTTCGATCTTAATAAGCTTGTCACGTCCACTTCCGGATGCTCGTATATTTTTTCCAAGAATTTTGCATTGGCAACATCATATTTAAAAATTGCCCGTTTATCTCTATCAATATTTGAAGAAACATAAAGGTATTTATTATCAAAAGTAAAAAATAAGGGGGCTACGGTTTCTTTAAAACTGGTGGTAATAACTACCTTGAAGGGGTCGCCTTCCTTTTCTCTATATAAAATGCTGGTATTTACACCATCACTGGTAGTAGCAACCCGAAGTTTCCCTTCATGATCAGTTATCCATCCAACAATATTTCCGGGGTTTTCGGCAAGCATTTCCATCTCCCCATTATTAATATTAATGCAATATACATCGTAAAACCTTTTATCTCTTTTGTTCATCATCATCAGCATCTCATCCGGATTATTTTCAAGGTCATCAATTAAGTGAACTTTTACCTCTTCAAAAGGGGTTAAGGTTTTTCTGTTTGAGCCATCAATATCTACGGCATAGATTTTATAATTTTCATCTCCTGCTTCATCCTGAGCATATACAATTCGATTATCATTGGCCCATAAATATCCGGCAATATCTCTTTTTGTAGCTTCAGTAATTCTGATAATCTTTTCTTCCCCAATTTTCTGCACATAGATATTCAAGCGGTTCTCCCATGGCTGAAGAAATGCCCAATACGTTCCATTGGGAGATAAAGAAAAACCAATTTTTTCAGGATTCTTAAAAAAGTCTCTCATGGGAATAAGCGGAGCCTCATCTTGATTGCTCTGAACCATTAAGGTTAGAGTGAAAAGTAAAAATATTGAAAGCACTAAGGTTAATATAAGTTTCTTTTTCATTTCTATTCCTCCTTGCTTTACGAATTTTAATAAATTAACTCTTCTATTATTTTTTCTATACAATATCATTTGGGAAAAATCGAGTCAATTTTTCATTTCTGTAACCCATAACTATTGTAACTTCCGATTTGATCCATTGGCTTTCGCTTTTTGGGGCGTATTATTGTAGACTCGGGATAACCTACTGTTATAATAAGTTCAACTCTTTTTGATGGGGAAATATTAAGCAGCTTCTTCACTCCCTTTTCGTTGAACCATCCCAAAATACAGGTACCCAATCCTTCTTCTGTAGCCTGAAGGCAAAAATGTTCAGAAGCAATTCCGATATCAATAAGGCTAAATTGTTTATCTTTGATTGCTTCCGCGACTTTGTTTAAAAAGCCTAATCTTTCCGAAATTAATATAATTAAAACAGGTGCTTGTAGGGAAAAATGATTGAAAGATATTAGTTGGCTAAATGTTTTTTTGGCTACCGCTTCTTTTAGTTTTGGGTCATCTATGACAATGAAGCTCCAGGGCTGAGAATTGCTGGCAGAAGGTGCAAGCCGTGCTGCCTCCAGACAGCGCTCAATCTTTTCCCGTTCAACTTCTTTACTTAGATATCTTCGTACACTTTGTCTGGCTTTAACTAAATCTAAAAATTTCATTTATTCCTCCCCCAGGTACAGGAGGCAACCGACCCCTGTATTTTTCTTTGTATTTTAATTTTATTTTACTTTTTGAATTTCAACTAAACAATTTTGAAAAGCTGTTCCGTATCCTATGTCACTTACGTAATCTCCAATAAGTTTATTTATATTAGCTTGATGCACTCCACCCCACCAGCCAAAATAAGTATGCACAATTCCCAGGGTGACTTTTACAGTAAGGATAGCCTTTAAAATTAAATTACCTCTCTCATTATATACTTTTACTCTATCGTTTTCATTGATTCCTCTTTTAGCTGCATCGCGGGGATTTATCCAGACAAAAGGTTCTTCTTTTAAAATAGATATATCTGAAAATTGGGAATTCATTTTATTGTAAGCATGGCTGCTTATCAAAGATAAAGGATATTTATTATAAATATTTGGAGAACTGTATTTATTTTCTACTGGTTCGTTGTATGTTGGGAGGGGAGCTTCTCCCCATCTATCTCTCATCCTCTGGCTGAAAAATTCTATTTTTTGAGTAGGAGTATTGAATTTGAAATTACTAAAAGCTATCTCTTGATAACTGGGATGAAGATAGGGTTTTTCTTTTAATTCATCGACATCGGTATTCAAATTAGAATTGATAATTATTTTTTCTATAGTGCTCAAATCATTTTCCGGCAAATAATCTAAATTAAAACCGAATTTTTTACCCAGAAGTCTATACATTTCACTTTCGTGTTTACATTCACCAGGTGGCTCAATTAGTTTTTGTTGTAACTGAATATAAGAATGACCATAGCCGGTAATTAGATCATAGTACTCAAACATCGAGGTTGCGGGCAAAATAATATCTGCCATTCTTGCGGTATCGGTTAAAAAAAGATCGGCAACCACGATTAAATCTAATTTATTCATCGTCCGGGCAAGGAGATTAATATTTGGGTTGCTAGTCATAGGATTCGCCTGCTCAATCCAAGCAGCTTTCACCGGAGGGTCGGCTTGATTATCCAGTTCGCTGGCAAGTTTTGCTACTGGAATTGAATTACGAATCCTCCTGGGTTTGGGAGGAGAAAAAGGCCAATTTAATTCAGGTGCCTGCCTATCACTAAAGTAAAAACCACAACCCTTTTTACCGATACTTCCAGTTAATGCCAGCAGAAGAGATATGGCTCTTATAGTCTGACCCCCATTGCTATATCTTTGAACACCCATTCCGCAGATAAGGGCATACTCGTGAGTATTTTTTATAAAACCAATCATGGTTTCAATTTTATGGAGAGGAATCCCAGTTACGGTAGAAACTTTTCCCAAAGGATATTCTTTTGCCAATTCTTTAAACTGGGCAAAACCAAAAGTATGTTGGTTAATAAAATTATCGTCTATTAAATTATTTTTAATAAGCTGGTTAGCTATCCCCAGGGCAAGACATCCATCAGTCCCCGGTCGAGGATTTAAATATAAATGACTTTTCGCCCCCGACTCATTTTCTCTAATATCTATAGTTATTAATTTTACTCCCTTATCCACTGCTTTATTTACATGATGCATCAAATGAATATTGGTATAGGCGGGATTTGAGCCCCATAATATTATTAATTTTGAGTTTTCCAGGTCAGAAATCCTATTATGTTTTACTTCTCCATAAGTCAAATTGATTGCTTCCTGGGCAGCAGAATCACACAAACCGCCATAGGTGGAAGTAAAGCCACCAAACTGATACCAGAAACCATAAGCACAATTTTTCACCACACCCAAATTGGCAAATCTGTTATAATACAAAACCGACTCCGGTCCATACTTCTCTTTTAAATTTTTAAGCTTTTCATAAATTATATCTAAAGCCTGCTCCCAGCTAATTCTTTTAAATTCACCCTTGCCTCGTTTGCCAATTCTCTGCAAGGGATATAATAATCTTTCTGGTCCGTAGACCATATTTGGATAGTTTTTCCCTTTAACGCATATCCTGCCCTGATTTACCGGACTATTGTGATTTCCTCTAACTTTTACTACTTTCCCTTTTTCTACTTCCACCTCCAACGAACAGGAACCAAAACAATCCTTAGGGCATACTGAAAAACATACTAGGGGACGGTCCTTTGTCATTTTTTGTTAACCCCCTTTATCACAAGCCATCGACTAAATCCTAAAATGTCTGCTATTTCTCTGTATGAAAGATTTGTCTTTTCTGTTAATTCTATTATTAGTTTATTTCTATGTTCTTTATTTTTTTTAGCTTTTAAAGATTCTATTTGCAAACCTTTTTCTTTTAAATATCTTGACACATACTCTTTAGCTTTCTTAACGCTAGTAATTTCTTTTACTTCTCTAAAGACTTCTTGATAATCCATAAAGGTATCGTTGTTTTGTTGACAGCTAAATTCGGTAAACAAATGAATTACTTTCGCTCTATCGGGAGAAAAGAGATTTAAGATCTTCTCTTTATCTATTATACTTTTTTGCTCTTTTAAATAAAGCGAATAACTACTCCATTTATATTGGTAGGGTTGGTGAGCTATTTTAGCCTTAACCGGATTATTATGGATATACCTTAATAATGATATTAGATAACGATCATTTTCCACCGGTTCACTTCTAAACCTGTTCTGAAACACATGTCCAACTCTATTATATTTTTTATTAAAGTAATAAGCATAAGCGGTATTAATCCTTCTCATTGTCCTGGAAATATTATCTTCTTGTTCCTTAATTAACAAATGTAAATGGTTGCTCATCAAGCAATATGCGTAAAGAATGTATTCGTTTTTCCTCTTTTTATTGGTAATAATTTGAATAAATTTATTTTTGTCTTCGTCATCAAGAAATATATCTTTTCTTTCATTTCCTCTCGCTATTATGTGGTATATTTTGCTTATCCCTAATTTTCTTTTTTGTCTGGGCAAAATTTCCCTCCCTAATATTTTTTATTGTGATAAGGAATAATTATTAATATAACATATTTTTATAAAACCTGCCAGAGGACCGTCCCCTGTCAGGTTTTTAGGTATTGGAATTTGTATAGTTCGAAGTAGTAGCCCTTTTGGACGAGCAATTGGGAGTGGGTGCCGCTCTCTACAATTTTGCCTTTGCTCATAACATATATTTTATCCACATCCTTGATGGTGGACAATCGATGGGCGATAGCAATGCTGCTTCTATCTTTCATAATTTTTCTGATCGCATCCTGGATAAGATATTCAGTTTCACTGTCTATGCTGCTGGTCGCCTCATCAAGAATAAGTATCCTGGGTTCTTTGGCCAGTGCCCTCGCAAAGGCGATAAGCTGCCTCTGTCCGGTAGAAAGATTTGAACCCCCTTCTGAAACAATGTTCCCATATTTTTTCTTCAATTTACTGATAAAATTGTGGGCATTAACATATTTTGAATATTCTATCATCTTATTATCCTCTATCTCATTATTAAGGATAATATTATATTTAATATCTCCGGCAAACATAAAAACATCCTGCAGAACCAATCCGAAATAGTTTCTTAAAACTATTAAATCCATCTCTTTTATGTTAATTCCGTCAATTAAAATCTCTCCCTCGGTAGGGTCATAGAATCTCAGAAGAAGATTTATCAAAGTCGTCTTTCCTGCCCCGGTTGCCCCTACAAAGGCTACCGATTCATTCGGTTCAACTACAAAAGATACATTATCAATAACTTTCTCATCTATCTTATACTCGAAAGATACATTTCTGAACTCTACTCTTCCTTCTATTTTGTCAGGATGTTTAGGACTCCTGGGAGAATGTATTTTGTCATCCTCCTCAAAAAGCAGAAATATTCGTTCCGATGAAGCCATAGCCGATTGTAATATATTATATCTTTCTGAAAAATCGAATATAGGTCTAAAAAGCATATGGATATAGGCTATAAAGGCAATAAGCACTCCCAGAGAAATTTCTCCTCCCAGCACTCCTTTTCCCCCAAAATATATTATTGTCCCCAGGGTAAAATAAGATAAAACATCAATTAATGGCCTGAATATAGAAAATATTAACAGTTGATGCATATTGGCATTATAATAATTTATACCAATTTTATTAAAATCACCCTCAGATTTGCCTTCTTGATTGAAAGTCTGAATCAGTAAAACCCCCGATATTGCTTCTGATAAAAAGCTATTCACTTTAGCCAGCGCAATTCTTACTTTTCCATAAGCCTCCCGGGCATATCTCTGGAAAAAGTAGAGCATAATAACAATTACGGGAATAATAATAAATATTGTAAGGCTCAATTGGGTTGATAATCTGAATATAACAATAAGTATGCCTATCACCACAATGAAATCTTTGGCGGAATAAACAAAGACATCGGTAAACATTTCTCTTAGGGCATCAACATCATTGGTTAGCCTGGTTACCAGTCTCCCTATGGGATTATTATTAAAAAAGTTCAGAGAAAGAGACATTAAATGTCTTACCAGATTGCTCCTTAAGTCATACATCACCTTTTCACTAACCACAGCCATCATGACTACCTGGAAATAATTGAAAATAAAAGACACTAAAAGAAGTCCTACATATAACAGGGCAAATAATTTTACCATTTTCAAATCATCATATCTTAAGGTCTTAATATCATCCGGAGAAATTTTCTGCATTTCTGGATAAGGGATAAAACTGCCTTTATCCGTTTTAACGATATTAAGTCGATATTGCTTTAACTTATCCATCCCTTCTTCATCTTTAATCATTAAATATTTTTCCGGCAAGATGAGCGAATCCTTCTGCAGTTCCAGGTATTCATCTTTGCTTAACAGGTTTGAGGGAATAAAAATAATGTTATCAGACCTAACCCGGTAGACCTTATATCGGTCGGTAATTTCAACCGTCCTATTATTAAGGATTAACCTTAGATAACTTCTTTCAATATAATTATCCACCACATTTTTGGTGATCAAGGGGAGTGCGATCTGTATGCCACTTATGGCCAGAATAAGAATGAATATGATTAAAATCTTCCCTCCGTATGGCTTTCCATATTGCCATAAATTAGAAAATATTTTTTTATCCAGGCCGGAATATAATTTTTCTTCTTTCATCTTTATTCTTCCAATTTTTGAATTTTGTAAATACTTTTATAGATATCGGATTTCTTAATCAGTTCTCGGTGGGTGCCGCTGTTTTCAATCCTCCCCTTATCCAGGACAAATATATTATCTGCCTTTATAAATGAAGATATGCGGTGTGATATTACAATGGTAGTAATGCCTTTAGAGTAGCTTCCTAAATTCCGAATAATCTCCTTTTCGGTATTGGTATCCACCGAACTTAAGGCATCATCGAGAATAAGTATTTGGGGTCTTCTGATAATCGCCCGGGCAATGCACAATCTCTGTTTTTGGCCACCGGATAGGGTTACCCCCTTCTCTCCCACAAGTGTTTTATACTGATCTTTTAATTCCATTATATTCTTATGTATCGAGGAAACCTTGCAGGCCTCCACTATTTCCTCTAAGGTTGCATCAGGTTTGCCAAACCTGACATTATCTTCTATGGTATCTGAGAAAAGAAAAGAATCCTGAGGGATATATCCTATGCTATCCCTTACTGCTGCTATCTTTATCTTTTTATAATCTACAGAATCATAAAAGATTCTTCCCTTTTGAGGCTCGATAATTCTTAAAATTAATCTGGCTATTATGCTTTTCCCGGAACCTATTCCCCCACATATCCCTATATACTGTCCCTCTTTTATATCAATATTTACATTGTCCAGAACAGTCTGTTCCTCATAATAAAAGTGAATGTTCTCCAGTTTTATACTGCCTTTTAAGGTATGATACTCTGCACGAGGAGTATCATGAATATCCGGCTTCTCTTCAAGGAGTTCAAGTATACGCTTATAAGAAGCATTTCCCCGCTGGTATACATTGGTTACCATTCCTACTGCCATCATAGGCCAGACAATAATCCCCATATAGGAAAGGAAGGCAACTAATTCACCGGTAGTAAGCTCATTAAGGATAACTTGTTGGCCTCCTACCCAGAGTATTATCACCATGCCAATCTCAGCAAATAAAAATATCAAGGGAAACATAGTTCCCCAAATTTTAATAAGAGAAATATTTTTTCCCAGATACTCCTGGCTTAATTTATCAAAGTTCTTAGATTCCAGCTCTTCTTGCTGAAATACCTGGATAATCTTTATACCGGATATCATTTCCCGCACTTTTTCGGTCAACAGGGAAAATGACTCCTGGACACTTTTAAATTTCCTGAACAGTATCCTTACAAAGAATAATGATATAAGGGAAATTATGGGCAGGGGGATCAGGGCACAAAGAGTGAGTTTTACATTAAGAGTTAACATAAATACGAGAGTGGCAAAAAAAAGAAATACGGCGTCAAAACCAGCAATAACTCCGAAGGCACAGGTCCTTCTTACTGCAGTCATATCATTGGTCATATGGGCCATAATATCTCCAATCTTCGTTCTGGTAAAAAAAGAATTGGAGAGCAAAAGCAGATGTTTAAACAGTCTGTTCTTAAAATCCATTTCGATAAAATGGGACATTCCGATAATAATCATTCGCCAGAAAAATCTAAAAATTCCGATAGCTACCGCCAGGGCAAAGATTAAGAGAGTCAACTTCCCAAGATAAGAATAATTATTCCCAAAGGCGGTGTAGGTAGTAATAATATAATCTATGGCTCTTTGAACTATGCGTGGGGAAAAAAGTTGGGCAATATCCACTGCTACCAGCATAAGAAATCCAAATAACA
>NMQN01000688.1 GCA_003575245.1 Candidatus Atribacteria bacterium 1244-E10-H5-B2
GCAGGTCTCCGATCCCATCTCCATTACTATCCTTAAAACTTCTGGGATAGATTTGATACACTACCGCTTCTTTCCACCATTTTTGCCCCATTTTATACCCCTCTTTATTTTTTAAAAATAATTGTTGTGTTTTATATGATAAATTTTAATCTTATAAAAAGTATTATAAAGCATTATGTAAATTTTTTAAAGCTTTTAAAGTTAATTCAGGAAAAATATGGTTTTCTGCACCACATAGCTAACTAAGTAAAAAATACAATTAACTAAAAAGATATAGAGAGGTGCTGCTTTTAAGGAGTTTATTAAGGAGAAAGTTGACAAAAATAGTCATAAATAATATAATTTTTTAGTAAAGTTAAATTAATTGGGGAGAAAGACCAGTGAAATTATCAACTCGAGGAAGATATGCGCTTCGGGCTATGATAGATTTAGCTCAAGTTCAATGTAATAATTTAAAGCCGATTTCTTTAAGAGATATTTCTCTAAGACAAGAAATCTCTCTGCAATATTTAGAACAGTTATTTAATAAATTAAAGAAAGCAAATTTAGTAAAAAGCATCAGGGGAGCAGGTGGAGGGTATTTATTGACCAAAGAAGCAGAGAAGATCAATGCCGGTGACATAATTAGAGCAGTTGAGGGGCCGATAGTTTTAGTTGATTGTATTTTAACTGGCAGAAAAAGTAAGAAGAATACATCAAAGAAATGTAAAAAAATAGAAGATTGCGCCATCAGGGTGTTATTAGAGGAAATAACTCAGAGGATAAACCAAACATTAGATGCTACTTCTTTGAAAGATTTATGTAAAATAGCCCAAAAAATAAAAGAAGGATAAAAATATGAAAGATAAGATAAAAGCAGTTGCTTTGTTTTCTGGTGGCCTGGATAGTATTTTAGCGGTAAAATTTATCCAGGAACAAGGAATAGAGGTAAGAGGAGTTAACTTCAAAACCCCTTTTTTTGGTTTAGATAAGACCTTTGCGGCAATAAAAAATTTAAATATAAATTTAGAAATTATAAATATAACCCAAGAACTACTGGAGATTCTGAGAAATCCAAAGCATGGGTTCGGAAAGAATATGAATCCTTGTATAGACTGTCATGCCCTTATGTTCAAAAAAGCGGGAGAATATATGACCAAGATAGGAGCCTCTTTTATTTTGAGTGGTGAAGTTTTAGGGGAAAGACCTATGTCTCAGAACAGAAACAGTTTAAATATAATTGAAAGAGAATCAGGTTTTGAAGGTAGAATTCTTCGTCCATTATCTGCTTTATTGTTAGCGGAGACCATTCCCGAAAAAAAGGGGTTGGTGGACAGAACTAAATTGTTGGATATTTCTGGCCGTTCGAGAAAAAGACAGATGGAGTTGGCTGCTAAGATGGGGATAGAGGATTATCCTTCACCGGCTGGAGGTTGCAAATTAACTGAGCCGGCTTTTTCTAAAAGATTAAGAGATTTATTTGCTCAGAAAAATTTTTCTTTAGAAGAGATAGAGCTGTTAAAATTAGGCCGACACTTCAGATTAAGTAAAGATATTAAATTGGTAGTAGGAAGAAATAAAGAAGAGAATGAAAAACTACAAAATTTTTTTCAAGATGGAGACTTTCTTTTTAAACCTAAAAATTTAAAAGGCCCGGTTTCTTTGTTAAAAAAGGTGTCTAAAGCAAATAACGAATTTATCGACAAATCCTGTCGGATTACTGCAAGGTATTGCGATAGAAATGAAGAAGAAAACGAAGAAGTCAATATTAGTTATTATAGTAAATCTAAAGAATTGGTCAGAACCATGAAAGTAAAACCATTAATAGAAGATGAATTAGAAATTCTAAGAATACAAGGATAAAACTACTAAGCGCAAAATGAGAATAAACTATTATGATTAAAAGTTTAAAAAAGAAAGTAGTAGTGGCTATGAGCGGAGGGGTGGACAGTTCATTCGCCGCCGCCCTATTAAAAGAAGAAGGCTATGATGTTCTCGGTATAACTATCCATCACTATGAGGGTAACGAAAACTTGAAATCAGTGGAACAGGCCGCTCAAAATCTAGAAATTCCCTGGCATGTTCTGGATTTTACCAAAGAATTTAAAAATATAGTTATAGACTATTTCTGCCAAGAATATCTCATGGGTCGAACCCCCAATCCTTGTGTAGTCTGTAATCTGAAAATAAAATTTGGATTATTATGGGATAAAGCCAAATCTTTAGGTGCGGATTATCTTGCTACCGGCCATTATGCTATCAATGAATACGACAAAAAGAGCAAAAAGTTTTTACTTAAGAGAGGGGTAGATGAAAATAAAGACCAATCTTATTTTCTTTATAGATTAAATCAGGAAATATTACCCTATATTTTGTTTCCTTTGGGCAAATTTGAGAAAAACCAAACCAGAAAATTGGTTAAAAAATATGGATTAAAAAATTATAAAAAAGCAGAGAGTCAGGAAATATGTTTTATCCGGGATGATAATTATAGAAAGTTTTTAGTTCAACATATTGAAGATACTGTTAAACCTGGCAAATTTATAAATAAAGAAGGAAAAATATTAGGAGAACATCAAGGTATTCCTTTTTACACTATTGGACAGAGAAAAGGATTGGGAGTATCTTTGAATAAGCGTATGTATGTAATTGAAATAAATTCCCATCAAAATGTAATTATTCTAGGCAATGATAAAGATCTTTATAAGGATAAATTATTAGTAAAAGATTTAAATTTTATTTCTGGTGATACACTTTCAGATTCCATAAAGACAGAAGTAAAGATAAGATATAATAATAAAAAATTTCCGGCAATTATTTCTCCTTATGATGAAGACAGAGTCCTAATTAATTTTGAAAAACTGCAAAGAGCGATTACTCCAGGGCAATCAGCAGTATTTTACCAGGGAGATGTAGTAATAGGAGGCGGGATTATTCAATAGTATTAAATGAACTGCTAAAAATTTTAAATTACAAACAATAAATATTTTATTTACCTATTGATTTATTAATAAATTAACCAACCAATCGTTTCCATATTACTCATTACTTATTACCGTATCCTACCCGCTCTACGCTCCACATTACTCTTCAAGAGATACGAATAAAAAACTTGCTAATGTAAAAAAATTATGTTATATTACGTGTATACAAAATTGTATACAGGAGAATATATAAGAATGCAGTTTATTCGAATCGGGGAAAAAGTTATAAGTAAAGAAAAATTGGATAAAGAAATAAATAAAATTTTAGAATTGCGCACTAAAGGCGTGACCCAGGAAGGAGTAGCACGCAAATTAGGAGTTGAACGAACTTTTGTCTCCAGGTTAGAAAGTTTAGGAGAGATAAGAAAAGGTAAGAAGATTGCCTTAATCGGTTTTCCTATTAAGAACAAAGAAGAGTTAGCTCATTTAGCAAAAGAGCTGGGGATTGAATATGTCTTGCTTTTAACTCAAGAGGAGCGCTTTGAATTTATAAAGAAAAAAGAGAAGAGTGAATTGTTTGATGAGATTATAGAGATAATTGTTAATTTAGCAGATTTTGATTTGATTATTTTTATGGGTTCAGATATGAGAGTACCTGTAGTGGAGAAAATATTCAGTGTCCAGGTGATTGGTTTAGTTATTGGTCATTCGCCTATTAAAGAGAGTAAATATGTTAATCCTGAAAAGATAATAGAAATAGTAAAACAGATTAAAAATTAATTTAAATTCCAAAGAAGAGGAGGATTTAAGAATGAAGAAAGTTTTAGGAGTTAGTCTGGGTTCTTCCACCAGAGACCATAAAGTAGAGGTCGAGGTTTTAGGAGAGAAAGTCGAAATCGAAAGAAGAGGAACTGATGGTGATGTTAAGAAGATGATGCAAATATTCCAGGAGAATGATGGGAAGGTTGATGTCTTTAGTTTAGGTGGAACAGACTTATACTTGTATTCCGGACCTCAAGGGAAGAGATATACCATAAAGGAATCAGAAAGAATAGTAAAGGTTATCAAAAAGACACCCATTGTAGATGGTACCGGGATAAAATATGTATTAGAAAAGAGCGTGGTGAAATATATTGGTACTCAAACTGATATAGTTTTTAAAGGAAAAAAAGCTTTGGTCACTATTACAGTAGATAGATTCGGTATGGCAGAGGGTTTAATAGAAGCAGGGTGTGAGATGACCTTTGGAGATTTGATTTTTTGTTTAAACATTCCTATTCCGCTTCATTCTTTTCGAAGTATTGAAATTTTTGCTCGGCTACTTTTGCCTATATTGGTTTATGTTCCCATAAAATATTTATATCCGACCGGTGAAAAACAGGAAAAGTCTAATTTAAAATATGTTAAATATTTCCAAGATGCCGATAACT
>NMQN01000398.1 GCA_003575245.1 Candidatus Atribacteria bacterium 1244-E10-H5-B2
TTAGATATTTAACTGCTGGTGATAAAGCAATAGTTCTTGAATTCGAAAACAAAATAAACAAAGAAACAAATTTATTAGTAAGAAAGATTTATTATTTCATCAGGAAGAAAAATATTGAGGGAATTGAGGAGATGGTTCCTACTTATCGTTCTCTGATAATTTATTATGATCCTCAAAAAATAAAATATGAAAATCTTATTCAGAGATTCAAAAAGATAGAAACTTCTATTACTGAAATTACTATACCAATTGCCCAAGTTACCGAAATTCCAGTTTTGTATGGGGGGGGATGTGGTCCTGATCTAGAATTTGTAGCTCAATACAATAAACTTTCTACAAAAGAAGTAATTAAGATTCATAGCGAAAAAGAGTATTTCATTTATATGTTAGGATTTTTGCCAGGGTTTACATATCTCGGTGGTATGTCGGATAAGATTGCTACCCCTCGCTTAGAGAAACCGAGACTAAAAGTTTTAGGAGGTTCTGTTGGTATTGCCGGAAAACAGACTGGTATTTATCCTATAGAAAGCCCGGGAGGATGGCGAATTATAGGGAGGACTCCCGTTAAACTCTTTAATCCACAAAAAGAATCTCCCTTTTTATTAAAATCCGGAGATTATGTAAGATTTTACCCAATAGGCCAGGGACAGTTTAAAGAAATTAAAAAAAGTATTGAAGAAGGAGATTATATATTCTTGAGTTAAAAAACTATGAAAGGATTTAAAGTTATAAAATCAGGTTTTTTTGATACAATACAGGATTTAGGTAGATCTGGCTTTCAACGATATGGAATGCCGGTTAGTGGTGCAATGGATTCCTTTGCCTTACGAATTGGTAATCAACTTCTCGGGAACAAAGAAAATGCAGCAGGTATAGAAATAAGTACACCTAGTCTGTCTTTAGAGGTGCTAAACCAGACGATTATTACTATAACCGGCGCAGATTTTAATCCTACAATTAATGATTCACCAAACCCAATGTGGAAAGTATTAAAAGTAAGAAAAGGAGATATCATATCTTTTACACAAATTAAAAATGGCTGCCGTTCTTATTTATTAGTTGCTGGAGGCATTAATGTTCCTGAGGTGCTTGGAAGCAAATCTACTTATGTAAGAGGGAAAATTGGCGGTCTGGAGGGAAGACCATTAAAGAAGTTAGACATAATAAATATAGGTAAACAAAGCGAAGGATTAGAAAATATAACTGGAAGAAAAGTATCAAATATTAATATACCTATTTATCAAGAAGAAAATGAAATAAAAGTTATTTTAGGCCCCCAAGATGACTATTTTACCAAGGATGGTCTGCATACATTCTTAAGTTCTACTTATGAAATAACTGTTAATTCAGATAGAATGGGCTACCGATTGAGAGGCCCTAAAATCGAGAGTGAGAAGGGGGTTGATATAATAACCGATGGAATTCCTTTAGGAAGTATTCAAATAACTAAAGATGGTATGCCTATTGTTATGTTAGCTGATCGACAAACAACCGGTGGGTATGCAAAGATTGCCACGGTTATCTCAGTCGATATTGATAAGTTTGCTCAGATGAAGCCCGGAAATAAAATAAAGTTTACTGGAATAAATCTAGAGGAGGCACATAAATTTTTATATGAAAGAGAAATGAATATTAGTAATATGCAATTTGAAATTAACAATAAATTAAAGTCAGATAATGTTCGAGAATTTAAGGTAAAGCTAAAAGGCAAAATTTATGAAGTCGAGATAGAAGAAATCTAAAAATGTAAAGGAGAGGAACAATGTCCAAGGTTATTGATTTAAATTGTGATATGGGCGAAAGCTTTGGAAATTATAAAATAGGACAAGACGAGGAAGTAATTAAATATATTACCTCTTCAAATATTGCTTGCGGGTTTCACGCTGGCGATCCTAATGTTATGAGATATACCGTAAAACTTGCCAAAGAAAATAATGTAGCCATAGGAGCTCATCCGGGTCTCCCAGATTTGCAAGGTTTTGGTAGACGAAATATGGATATTACCCCCGAAGAAGCCAAGAATCTTATAATCTATCAGATTGGAGCTCTCCAGGCAATCGCTAAATCTGAAGGATTAAATTTACAACACGTAAAGCCTCATGGGGCACTTTACCATATGGTGGCAAGTGATAAAAAATTAGGCCAGGCAGTAGCAGAAGCTATTCTTGAAATAGATAAAGACCTTATACTGGTATGTTTAGCAGGATCAGAAATAATCGATATTGCCTTAAAATCGGGTTTAAGGGTTGCCAGGGAAGGATTTGCCGATAGGGCATATAATTCTGATGGTTCATTGGTTAAAAGAAGCATTACTGGTGCAGTAATTTCTGACCCAGATATAATTGCCAGAAGAGTAATAAAAATGATCGACCAGCAAAAAGTAGAAACAGCTGATGGCAAAACAATTGATTTGCAAATTGATACCATCTGTCTTCACGGAGACAATAAAAATGCATTAAATGTAGTCAGGGCCATGAGAAAAATACTAACCAAGGAAAAAATAAAAATAGTTCCTTTGAAATATTTTATTAGCTGAGATTTCTCAATTGATCTTGCCACTTTGGTATTTAAAGGTAAGATGATATCATGATTCTGCTGTAAAAATTGTGTAGCAGTCTTTTATGGCTGGGGAACAAAAAATATGTTCCCTCTATAAAGGGAAAATTGGAGCTAGTTTGTGGAACCACTGCTACTGAATAATAGGGGGTGATTAAAAGAAATAAATTATTTCTTACGTAAGGTTTTTACAAATAGTATTTTTCAAAAAATTTTAAAGGAGATCAATTAAAATGAAAAAATTATTACTTATTTTATTGTTTATGGTTTTGTTTTCTAGTATTACTTTGGCAGATGCTCCATTTCACATCGGAATAATGACAGGTACAGTTTCACAGATGGAAGATGAAATTAGGGGTGCAGAGTGGTTAATCAAGGAATATGGGCAGGTTTCAGACGGTGGCATGATTAGCCATCTAACCTGGCCTGATAATTTTATGGCGGAAATAGAAACAACAATTAGTCAAATCGTTGGTTGGGCAGATGATCCCAAGATTAAGGCTATTGTTGTTCAGACGGCAGTTCCGGGAATAGTTGAAGCCTTTAGAAGAGTTCGTGAGCTTAGACCGGATATTCTTCTATTTGCGGGATCTCCGCAGGAAGACCCGGTAATGATTGCTGAAGTTGCTGATCTCAGCGTATATTGTGATACGCTATCACGTGGTTATCTAGCTGTCTTAGAAGCCAAAAAATTAGGTGCAGATACTTTTGTGCACATTACCTTCCCAAGACATATGAGTTACGAGCTTCTTTCCAGGATGAGAGATATTATGAAAGTGTCATGTGAAGATCTTGGTTTGAAATTTATCAGTGTAGGTGCTCCAGATCCAACCAGTGATGTTGGGGTTGCCGGTGCTCAACAGTTTATTCTTGAAAAAGTTCCCGCCTGGATAGAGGAATATGGCAAGAATTCCGCTTTTTTTGCTACAAATGATTCACTTCAAGAACCTCTTGTAAGACGAGTTGCAGAGCTTGGAGCTATTTATATCGAGCCTGCTTATGCATCTCCGATACTGGGTTATCCGGGTGCTTTAGGGGTTAAATTCGAAGAATCAGATAAGGGTGATTGGCCAAAGCTGCTTAAGAAAGTTGAAGATGCTGTTATCGAAGCTGGTGGCGCCGGACGTATGGCAACATGGACTTATTCTTATGCTTACTCTTGTGTTGTTGGACTTGGAGAACATGCCAAGATGGTTATTGAGGGTAGATCTGAATTATTAGATAAAAGTGATATTATGGATGCATTTAATAAAGGTACACCTGGTTCAGAATGGAATAGCAGTTATTATGTTGATGCAGATGATGTAACAAGGAAAAATTTCATGCTTATCTATCAAGATACCTACATCTTTGGGAAAGGTTACCTAAAACTGACATCTGAAATAGTACCTGAAAAATATTATGATAAGAATATTGGAAAAAAATAGTTTGAGACAATAATCTATTAATGCTGTTCTAAGCGGGAAGAGGAAAAAGCTCCTCTTCCCGCCTTCTTTAATTTTCTTAAGATAAAAGGTGAACGAATGGAATCAAAAGAAAAATATTTATTAAAAATAAAGAATGTTAGCAAGGATTTTTATGGTAATAAAGTATTAAAAAATATTAATATTTCAGTAAGGCCTGGTGAGATTATTGGTTTGGTAGGGGAGAATGGGGCCGGAAAATCTACCTTGATGAATATTCTCTTTGGGGACCCTATTATCCATGAAACCGGTGGTTTTGAAGGGAAGATAATTTTTTATGGAAAGGAAGTGAATTTTTCTTCACCG
>NMQN01000595.1 GCA_003575245.1 Candidatus Atribacteria bacterium 1244-E10-H5-B2
GTTTCGGTTTGCCGGTTAATGTTCAGGATGTGAACTTAAGTAGATTATAGTATATGTGGGAGGGGGAAGTCAAGCGAAAAAACAGTATCGAGTATCGGATATCAAGTATATAGTGAAGAAAGGAAAAGAAAAGAAATGCAAGGGAAAATAAGTTGCAAGGTGCAAGATGCGAGTTAAGAATAAAGTTGCGGGTTGCGGGTTGCAAAAACAGTCTGCCGGTCTACCAGTCACCCGGTCTGCCGGTCAGGAAAGATGCAGGGGAAGATGAACTACTCGAATTATTCTAAATTAAGCTCAATTTGAAGGGCTGTGTTAACATTAGCCATAATATCAGGAGAAAGTTCAGTAATTTTTTCACCGAGCTCTTCTTTGCCAATAGTAAAAATAGAGTCTGCTTGAAATTTTGTAGGTTTAGAAAATCCTTCTGTGACCAGAATTTCTACGGGGTAAACTATATCTTTTTTTTGTGTAGTGCCCGGGATAACTACAACATCATTGCTGTAACGATTTCCTTGATCATCTGACACAACAAGAAGAGGACGAATTTTCTTTTTACCGGGACCCCAGAAGACTTCACCGCGTCGAGGGAAACTCATAATTGTTCTTCCTCTTCCTGTTTTCTTATAACTTTTGCCTGCGCTTTACGAAGTTCAGGATAAGACTCTGATTTCTGAAGATAATATTCTTTTAATTGTTCGGCTCTTAATTTATTCAAAGAAATATGAATAACTTTAGAGATGGAACCATGTTTTTCTTTTAGTTCTTGTAGAAACCTATCATCAGGATCTGATAAATATACAGTACGTCTGGGCATTTAAAAGCACCTCCTTTATACTACAATACTATCATACATAAAGGTAATCGTCAAGATAATAAAAAGGGGAATTACGGGTTGCGAGATGCAAGATAAAAAGATGGTTTTTAGTTTTTCGTTTTTCGTTTTTAGATGAGATTGCTTCGGTCGTTTTACTCCCAATGACAGAAGAGGAGACTCCTCGCAACGAAGCGTCACAAACACGCTGTTAGCTGCCGTGCATCAATCATACTGTTTCCGCTTCGTCCACTAACCGTTTCCATAATGATTCAACGTTTAATTTCTTTACCCACTGTTCCAGGTAATCTATATCTAACTTCCCATACTGTACTTCATAAACCCGCAAGGCATCTGTAAATTGCTTCTCACTTCCACCGGAGAGTTTTGCCCATCTCAATTTAACTAAGATTGTATCCTCCGGACTTGAAATTAGTATTTTTAGCCCCATAAATTCTTCACTAATCTTGCGTAAAAAACGCGACTGGTCAAAAGGCTCATTAGTTAATATCCAAAAGTCAACTTTATCGCCAGTGTTTAGATCAATTAGGTTAAACATACTCTGCCTTTTAATTGCATCAAGAATGTTATCTTCATCTAAATAGAAATCGGGTGGAGGAAAGGCTTCGACTAATCTTTTTGCTACTGACTTCTCTATGGCAATAACCATGTCTATATCATGAGTAGACCGTGGTTCACCCTGTAAACTTGAAACAACAGAACCTGTTATCATATATTGGATTCCAGTTTGATTAAGTACTTGAATGACCTTCTTTAATAATTCCTGTTGTGACATTTATCCAGACGCTCCAAAAGTATTTTTTTAAATTCTTCATCGCTAAGATTCGGGAACCTCTTGTGTAACCCATGAATAAAAAGCTGCCTGGTAAATTCAGACAACTCAAATGCTTTAAGCAATCTTTTTTCAGGCGACATTTGACGAAGCACCTGAATGTATATCTTATAATTTGGACGTTTTTTAATATCCATCGTTGTAACCCCTTCCTTCTCTTTTTGTAATTCCTTTTAAATAAGATAATCTCTTTTTTTGTTAGCTGATTTACCAGACTTACTTGGTCTACCAGTTAGCCGATCTTCCGGTCGAAAAAAATACAGAGAATGAATTGCTCAGCTTGTTTTTTTTATAAAACTATATTACACCATTTTTATCCTTCTGACAAGGAAGATTGTTGTCGTTTATGTATTCCCGCATAATGTGCACGGGAGTAACAGAGAAAGGCGGGACGCCTGTCCTAGGGATGGATGGGTTTGATAATAGAGTTTATTTTTTGTAAGATGGTGGATTTTGCGAGATGGACTTTTTGCTGGGCTTCTTTTCTAGTTTTGGCGTGAAAAGATAGATATAGCTTAATTTTAGGTTCAGTCCCGGAGGGACGCAGGACATACCAGGAGCCATCGGAAAATATAATCTTTAAGACATTAGAACGAGCCAGGGCAAGCGAGCTGGTTTTTTTTAATTTTAAATCATAACTTTCACCAATCTCGTAATCCTCGATTCGGACCATCTCTATACCTTTCACTTCGGGGAGCTTTTTTCGGAAGGCTTTCATAATTTCAGCAATCTTCTTCTCCCCTTCTGCCCCTTCTAGATAAATAGAGTGTTGATATTCTTCATAGTAACCGTATTTTTTGTAGAGGTCTTTTAAGACCTGGAGCAAGTTAAACCCATTTTTAATATAATAGGCAGTCATCTCGGCAATCAACATGGCGGAAATCACAGCATCTTTGTCACGCACAAAATCTCCGGTTAGGTAGCCGATACTCTCTTCGTAACCGAAGAGAAATTCTTTGCCTTCTTTTTCTTGAACCTTCTTTTCCATATTACAGATAAATTTAAAACCGGTCAGGGTTTCATATGTCTCTACCCCAAAGCTATCGGCAATTACTCTGGACATATCACTGGTTACTACAGTCTTTACAATAAAGCCATTTGGGGGGAGCTGATTCAGTTCTTTTTTGCTGCTTAGAATATAATAGAGAAGTAAGATGCCTACCTGGTTGCCGTTTAGGACGGTAAAGGAATTACTGGATTCCCGCTTTCGCGGGAATGACATAGAAGAAGACGGGGATGACAGGCGAGACGCCTGTCCTACGTTTTTAATCTTAGACGGGATTGCTTCGTCGCTTTGCTCCTCGCAATGACTGGTGGGATTTTTTACGGCCAGGCCGATGCGGTCGGAATCCGGGTCAGTTGCGATTAATATCTCGGCATTTACCTTTAGGCCTAATTTAATAGCCAGCTCAAAGGCAGCAGGATATTCGGGATTAGGTGATTCCACAGTAGAAAAATCTGGGTCGGGCTGGACCTGTTCTTCCACCACAAATACATTGGTAAATCCTCGTTCCTTTAGGATTCGCCTTATAGGTATATTCCCCGCTCCATGAAGGGGAGTATAGACTATTTTGATGTTTTTGTCTATCTCTATCCGGTCTTTATCTCTAATGGCAAGCTCTTTTACTTTACGCAGGTAAACCTCATCCACTTCCGGGCTAACAATATTAAAAAGACCTTTCTGGACGGCGGCGGGGCGGTCAAGTTTTTTGATCAGAGAATAGTCTTTTATCCGGTTTATGTGGGTGATTACTCTATCGGCAATCTCCGGGATTATCTGCCCGCCATCGGGTCCGTAAACTTTATAACCATTGTATTCGGGCGGATTGTGGCTGGCGGTAACCACTATACCAGCTACAGCATGGAGATGACGCACGGCAAAGGAAAGCTCAGGAGTGGGGCGGACATCCTCAAAGAGATAGGTTTTAATATTATTGGCATTAAGGACTAAGGCAATGGTCTCGGAAAATTCGCGGGATTTGTGGCGGCAGTCATAAGCAATGACCACTCCGCGATTCAAATATTGTTGGGAATCTTTTTGCTCCCAGGCTTTTTCGATAATATAATCAGCCAGGCCCTGAGTAGCACGAGAAACGGTGTAGATATTCATTCGATTGGTACCCATAGCGATTTTACCGCGCAGGCCTCCGGTACCAAATTCGAGGTTTTTATAGAAACGGTCTTTGATTTCTTCTTCATCGCCTTCAAGGGCACGCAGCTCTTCTTTGGCTTGTTTGTCAAAGTATTCATTTTCTAACCAGAAATGGTATTTTTCTAAGTAATTCATTTTTAAATATTCCTTTCTTTATACCATTAATAAAAATAGCCAAGCGGGGATTAGCCATAATATTTTACCATTCTGCTCCATTTTTTCCAACAAATCTTTGCTGACTACTATCCCTTCTCTAACTCCATATTTTTCCATAAATTTGATTATCCCTTTCAAGTCTTTTAGCAAAATAGTATTACGATATTTAACTTCGACAGGCAGAAGAAAATTAACATCAAGGACAAAGTCAACCTCTTCCCTTTCTCTCCAATAAAAAACCTTTTCTTTTAAGAAACACCTGCCAACCAAGCTCTCTACTTTTTGACCATTTACCCTATTCTCTTTATTCCCCTCTCCAAAGACAGTAATTAAGCCGCTATCGATAAGATGAACCTTCTGATTACTGCGAATCTGCTTTTCTACCGAGGGAGAATACTTTTTTATCCCGAAAACCAAAAATGATTCGATGAGGTAATTTAAATATTTAAGGGTGTACTCCCTGCTCAAGCAGAGAGAATTAGCTATACTGGTAATGTTTATAATATCAGAAGAATGACCGGCTAAATAGAGGAAAAATTTTTCCAGAACCTGCGGTTTTTTTATTTCGTAAAGGTCTACCAGATCTCGATAAATCACTTTTTCAATAACATCTTCTCGAAGAAGCCTCTGCCACAGAATAGGATTTTCTACCTCCAGAAGATGGGGAAATCCTCCCCGATTTAGATATTCGGCAAAAAGAATTTTGATTTTATTTTGATAAGGAATCAGCTGGTCGATTGGCGATATGCTGCCCGAAAAAAGACCTGTTACCTCTTTAAGTAAATTAGAAGGGGCGAAATTTTTCTGCAAATTAAGAATAATTTTATCTAATCTTTTATCTTTTAATTGACAGGACAAAAACTCATAAAAACTAAAGGGCAATATAAGCTCTTCTATGGTCCTGCCCATTAAAGATTCAGACCCTCTCTTGATAAGAGAAGCCGAGGAACCTGATAATATAAATTTAAGAGGATATTTTTTATCAAAATATTTTTTTATTTCAAACTGCCACCCCTTCCAGAAGTGAACCTCATCTAAAAAAAGATAAATCTTCTTATTAGGTTTTAATTCTTTTATGGTTTTTTCTCTTAACTGTTCGTAAGCATCTAGTATATCAGACAGGTTTATCCGTGAATCTGAGGAAGGGTTGGTGAGTAATTTTAATTCAGGATCATCACAGGAAAGATAGATTATGTTTTGGGCTGGTATTTCTCTTTTAGTGATTAATTCATCAATAATCTGATAAAGAAGGGTGGTCTTTCCTGTCCTTCGCGGCCCCTTAATAAGGATAGCCCGATCTAATTTAAAATACTCGAGGAGCTTTTTTAATACCGGCCTTCGGTAAGTTAGCTTGAGGGAGTCTGGAACTCTATGGTCTATCCACCAGGGGTTATGGAAAAATAAAAGTTTTTTCAGTTTTTCTCTGCCTTCTATATTTTGCATCATTCAATTTCCCTTTATCATTTCACTGTGATATTGCTAACTATAGTTTACATTATATTTGGTTATATGTCAACTCCACTTTGCAGTTAATAGTCTTTAATTTTCGTTTTTGGACAAATAAACGGGTTTGATTTATCAAACCCCTACATTTTTTCTATAATTTTTCTTATAGTCTATTTCAACATCTCACTTAATAACAAAACTTTTATTTCAGATATTTTTTTTAAAGTTGCATCATTAGTGATAAATATATCAGCTTTTGCCTCTAAAGAAGTAGCTATCTGAATAGCATCGGGGGTGTTAATATTATAATTGGCTCTTAAACTGGAAGCAATATCGGCGATGTTTTCATTAATTTCCTTCACCTGTAAATTAGGAAAGGTTTCAAACAATAATTTGTATCTTTCGGTAAGAAGTAAATTGCCCTCTTTCTTAGGTTTAACCAAAATTTCTAATAGAGTTAGGACAGAGGTAATACCATTAAAATTTCCTTTTTCCAAACTTTCAAAAATAGAAAAAGTCAGGGGAGAATATGCCTGATTCTCTTCGAAGTGATAAATAAAAACCATGGTATCCAAGCCTACAACCTTTCCCTTTAACTTTTCCATGTTTGCCTTTCCTTTTTGACATATTCAGTTGCATTTACGCCTTGCCAAATTTCTTTTCCTAAACCCAAGGAGTATTTAGCATAACTTTTTGGTTGAGGGTAGATAGTTATCTTTTCATTATTAGCCTTTATAATTAGCTTGTCCCCTGCTTTAAGATCTAATTTTTCTCTTGCCTCCCGAGGAATAACAATTTGATATTTGCTGCTAACTTTTACCATATTCTTCATTTTTATACCCTCTTTTATATTTTACTTTTTAACTATTTGTTTTAATTATAGTTAAAAGTAAAACAATTGTCAATAAAATAGTCGTTAGTGATAAATGTAAGATAAGATAATTGTCCGATAAAATAATTGCCCGATTACCCGATTAAGATAAAGCCTGGTTAGCTGGTTACCCGGTTTGCCGGTTATATTAGTTAACATAGAGTGTACGGCGTTTAGCGTTTAGGCGCGGGCTACAAGCGTAAGTGAAATATAATCAAATATTCACCCCCACCTTAATCCTCCCCCCTCAAGGAGGAGGAGATGTGATATTCAGTTGTTGTTTTTCGTTGGTTGAGATTCTAACTTTGCTTGTTCGATTTTTTGTATAGTGTCTTGGGCATATTTTGCTTCCTGGCTGTTTGGGGCAAGCTTAATAACTTTTTTCAATTCAACCAGTGCTTCCTCGATTTTGTTTTGTTTTAAATAAGCGTCAGTTAATCTGTAACGGGTGCCAATAAGATTAGAGTCTATTTTAAGAGCATCCATAAAAGCTACCTCTGCTAATTCATATTTTTCAAGCTTCAGATATGTATTTCCTAATTCATTATATAAAGGAGGCATCGTTCCCTCTCTGAGCTGATAAGAAATTGCTCTTTTCAGTTCAGTAATTGCATTATTTGTTTCGCCTTTGGCAAGATAAACTATAGCTAAATTTTGCGGTAAACCACGAAGGTCAAAATATTTTTCACTTTCTTTGAAATATTTAAGTGCTGTATTATAAAGACCGCGTTCCATAAATATCTTTCCTAAATCATAGTAAAGGCCTCCTTCATACGGATCCCATTTTAAAGCTACTTCATATATATCTGTAGCTTTTTCCCAATTTTTCTTCTCAACTTCTTTGAAACCGGAAAACCATCGAGTTCTCGCCATAAAAGGACGCGCTACGGTAACACATAAAAAGACAGTTAAAAGAATAACTATTATGTATAAAATAGGTTTAAATTTATATATATTGTTACTTATTGATTTGCCCTTCGCACTTTCCACATTTTTTTCAAAGCCCATCACCATAGTAAGCCCTATAAATAGCCAAAATAAGGAAAGATTACTCGATAGATGCAGGGGAAACCAGAAAAAACAATCAACTAAAAACGCCACTACTGCCCCCATTAAGCCGATCATTATTCCCTGCCTCTGCTCGTTCTTTTCTCTTTTTAGATATCTTATTCCATAAATAAAATAGGCGATCATAAGCCAGAGAAATATGGCAAGACCGATTGTTCCCAGCTCAGCCCAGAGCTGCAGGTATTCGTTGTGGGCTTTATCAGCAAAACCGTAAGGATAAATAGAACGGTTATCTCCCTGTTTAAAGAATTTTGCCTGATATCTGAAGGTATTGTATTTATAGGTACCGATACCAGAGCCAAGGATGGGATGGTCTTTAATCATCATCCCGCTAAATTTCCAGATAGCAATTCTTCTACCGGAAGTAAATGTGTTTGTAAGCTGGGGGGCGGAAATTCTCCCTTTGATTTGTGAAATAACAGTGCCCGGCTTGCTTAGGGGGGTGGGGATGATAAATAAGGAGACGGCTATGATAATTACAATTAATAAAATCATAAAGAATTTTTTATTCTCTTGAATAAAGCTTCTTCCTCTCGATAAGAGGAAGAGTAAAAACATAAAGAGTAAAGAAATTCCAAAGGCCAGATAAGACGAGCGGGTAAAGGTTACTATAAGGGTGATTCCCATAGCTAAAATTCCAAGGAGGAGCAGAATCTTTCTGTTTCTGTTTTTGCTTGTAAAAAATAAGGATACAGCAAGGGAGAGGGGAAGAATTATGTATCCGGCAAAATAACCTACATTGCCGAAAAGACCGAAAACTTTATTTCTTCCGCCGCTGGAAGCCCAAAAGGGGAAATCAATATTATTATATTGAAAGATACCGTATATACCCAATACAGTACCAATGATAACTACTGCACTAATGATGCGGCTAATCCGCTTTTCATCTCTCATATTATTTACAATTACAAAATAAAGTAAGGGTCCGGCTAAGAAATGAGGCAGTTCTTTTAAACTGGTAAAGAAAGTATCTGACCAAATCAAAGAGAGAGTGCATATGGCAATAAAGCCCATAACGGGGAGATTGAGGGGTGAAGGGGTAAATTTAATATCTTCCTTACTTATCATTTTAAAGGCCCAAAACATTAATCCGATGATTACTAAAGCTTCGAAGATAAATTCTTTGGCGGGGGCGAAAGTAGTATAACATCGGGGATGGAAAGCTATGGGCACTAATACAGCTAAAGCAATGATAGTAATTTCAATGGCCCTGGCGTGGAAAGAGCCGGGATTATTAGATAGATTTACTTTTTTTCGTGCCATTGGTAACTCCCGTTTAGTCGTTAGTGAATAGTCGTTAATATAAAAAACTGGTTTTTAGTTTTTGGTTTATGGTTTTTAGTTTAAATACAATACAAGATAAAAAGATAAGTTGCGAGTAGGGGCAGACCTTGTGTCTGCCCATAATAAGAAAAAAAAATTAAAAAAAATGGTTAATTTAGTTAACCAGTTTACCAGTTAAGATTAAGATGAAGACCAATCATTTAGTTGTTGTTTTTCGTCGGTTGAGCTTCTAACTTTGCTTGTTCGATTTTTTGAATAGCGGCCCTGGCGTATTTTGCTTCTTCGCTTTCCGGACCTAACTCAACTACTTTTTTCAATTCAATCAACCCTTCTTCTATTTTATTTTGCCTTAGATAAACTCCTGACAATCCATAATGAGCGCTAACAATATTAGAATCTATTTTAAGAGCATCATTAAAGGCTGTCTCTGCTGGTTCATATCTTCCAAGCTCCAAATAAACATTACCCAAGTCAACATATAAGGGAGGCATCTTTTCCTCTCTGTTTTGATAGGTGATAGAGATAGCTTTTTTTAATTCAACCAAACTTTCTTCTATTTTATTTTGTCTTAGATAGGCTTCTGCTAATTTTTGTCGAACATTAACAAGATCAGAATTTATTTTATTTTTCAATTCTTCTAACTCTTCATCAGTTCTATTTTGTTCTAAATCAGCCTCCGCGAGAAGATTAGAATCTATTTTAAGAGCATCCTTAAAAGCTGTCTCTGCTAATTCATATTTTCCAAGCTTCAAATAAGTATTCCCCAATTCAACATATAAGGGAGGCATTGTTTCCTCTTTGCGTTGATAAGAAATAGCTTTCTTCATTTCGGTAATTGCATTATCCAGCTCTCCTTTGGCAATGTAAATTATAGCGATATTTTGTGGCATCCCGGGAAAGTCTATATATTTTTCAGCCTCCTTAAAACTCTTTAGTGCAGTATTACCGAGTTCGCGCATTAAAAATACTTTTCCTAAGTCAAAATGAAAATATCCTTCATACGGATTCCATTTTAAAGCTCTTTCGTATATATCTGTAACTTTCTCCCAATTTTTATTTCTAAATTCTTTAAAACCGGAATACCAGATAATACGTGACATGAAAGGACGGAAAACAGTAACACATAAGAAGACAGCTAAAAGCACAATTACTATATATAAAACAGGCTTAAACCTATAGATATTACTTTTTTTACCCTTATTAATATTAGCAGTATTATCCGATTTTTCTTTTTTATCTTTACCTCCATCGATAATCCTTTTCTCTATTTTTTCCGCTTCTAATCTCCCCTTCTCCTTCTCCTCTGTGCCCTTTATGCCCATTACTGTAGCAAGCCCTATAAATAGCCAAAACAAGGAAAGATTACTCGATAAATGCAGGGGAAACCAGAAAAAACTGTCAACTAAAAATGCTACCACCGCGCCCATCAGACCAATCATTATCCCCTGCTTTTGCTTATCCTTCTCTCTTTTTAAATATCTTATTCCATAGATAAAATAGGTAATTACGAGCCAGAGGAATATGGCAAGACCGATTGTTCCCAGTTCTGCCCAGAGCTGCATGTATTCGTTGTGGGCTTTATCAGCAAAGCCGTAAGGGTAATAGAGCGGTTATCTCCCTGTTCAAAGAACTCTGCCTGATATCTTAAGGTATTGTATTTATAGGTTCCGATACCGGAGCCAAGAATAGGATGGTCTTTAATCATCATCCCGGTAAATTTCCAGATGGCAATTCTTCTGGCAATATCACGATCCTGTATAAAATTGGTATCTAAAATACTGCTTTTAATTTGCGAAATAGCAGTTCCCGACTTATTTAAGGAAGTGGGAATAATAAATAGGGAAACGGCTATGATAATTGCAATTAATAAAATCATAAAGATTTTTTT
>NMQN01000342.1 GCA_003575245.1 Candidatus Atribacteria bacterium 1244-E10-H5-B2
ACCCCCTTTCATTTTGTATTTTTTAAAATCCCCGGAGAGCTAATCAAGAGAAGTCATAAAAAAACTCCTAATTGCTCTCCAGGGTAAACCGGCATATTATTGCCGGGATATTGCAAATTTATTTTTATGTGTTATAATAAGTTAGGTTTGGAGTAGTGTTTTCGTAATCTTCCACTACTACAAATTTTTTGCCTTTCAATTTCTGTTACTTTAATATTATTTGGCATAATGTGCCTACTTTCTGAAAGAGGAGCTTGTTTTCGACTCTCAAGCTCCTTTTTCATTTCTACTAATCAAGTCCTGAACCAACACCTTTAAAAATTCTATTCTTCTTTTTTAGGCTCTTTTTTAAGTAAACTTAACGATTCGATAACGGCATCGCGATATGTAGATTTGGGATTTTTTTCCATATACTCCTCGATCAATTTTTCCTCTAAAGTTGGTTTTTCTCCCTTCAGAAGAATTTTCACCGCGTCAGAATATGAAGCCCGGGGATTTGCTGAGAGGTAATTTTCAATATTTTTGAGCTGTTCTTGTTCTTTAATCTCTTCTGCAGTAAATTCTTTTTTAGCTACCGGCTCAGTTCGGTCAAGACTGGCCAGGACCGCATCGCGGTAACTTACGCCAGGGTGATCCTCTTGATATTTTTCTACAATTTTAATCTCTTTACTAAATCTTTCATCATTATTTTTATCAGTCATTTTACTTTCTCCTTTCTCTTTTTTAATAGATTTTTTTATAGAAGATAATAAATCTTCTACATTAACACCCTCTTGATCTGCCAATTCGAGTATTCTTTTCGCGTCTGCTCCACTTATATTTTTTAATTTATGTTCTTCCATTATTTTTTCACCTTCTTTCATAATTACAGTTTTATATCCATTTACCCGGGATAATTCCACGTCTTTAATTCCCGGATTTGCAAAGCCATTAAAATCGTGAATAATCTCTATTTTTTCAGGCATAAATTAATCACTCCTTCCCTTCCCGGATTTTTTTCCTTTTCCGATAGTTAGTTTTATTATATTTGTCATACTTCTTAGGATTTTTCTTGCGCCAACCCTCATCATAATTAGGATGATCTTTTTTAAACTTTTTAGCATATTCTATTCTTGATTTTCGATATTCCAAGTAACTATCGGGATCATCAATTATTAGTCTTCTTATATGATTTCGCTTTGATTCCTGGATTCCCTTATTGATTAATTTCACTTTCATCTTAGAACTGATATTCATTTCAGATATTTTTTTCAATATAATCACCTTATTTTACTTATTTTTAAAAATCTGTTACTATATAAAAAATCGGAAAAGAGAGCCGATTTGTTTCTTAAAAGAGGGAGCTTGATCTTTCCCGGTCCGGCTCCTTTTTTATTTTCAACAAAAAAGACGCCATTATAAATTGTTTATTTAAAACTTATAATGGCGTCATAAACGCCTTTAGATTTCGCCACCCTATACTCCATAGTTGGTATTTTATTATTTAATTTTCTATCATTAATATTTATAATACCAAAAAGCAATCTTTTATTCAAGTTTTTATTTTCCTTCCCTAATCATCGAGATTTTTTAATAACCCTGCTCCCCTCAGAAATAAGGTTATTAAAAAGAAGAGGAGCAGGGTATCGATAACCCGGTCTGTTCTTTTAATCCTACCGGACCACCGAAAATTTAAAGCCATTTTTTTGTTAATTTATATTTCTCTATATCTTCCTTTAATTCTTTGCCTGATTTATAAGCTATCAAAGCCACTAACGCAAATTGTAATATTGGTATCAAAAGCCACCACCACATTTTAAAAACACCTCCCTTCTTTTTATAATTCTAAAATATAACCCTGCTCCCTCTGAAAAAATATTTATTTAAGGGAGCAGGAGTCGGCAACCCTGACCTCGTAGCGAGAAGTCCAGATTACCAAATTTATTGATTAAATTTCAATTTATTAATTTCTCTCTTTAATTTTCTTCCTCTAGGGCTATTAAAAAACTTTTCAATAATCTTTCTTTCATCTTCCAGGGCAATATGCTTTCTCCATTCGGGATAAGTCTTATATGCAATATCATCAGGATCAAAGCCATCATAAAAAAGCCACTCGCTTAAATGTTCTTCGTCATATCCTTCCTTTAACAATATAGTATAGGCAAAACTTAAGAGCCTAAAAAGCATATATTCTTCATCATATTCTTGCTTTTCTCTTGCTCTACTAAGTTTCCTACAAAAATTCAAAATATAATCGATAGTTCCTGGTGTCATTTCTCTATTTTTATTTACATAATCTGGTAATTTGTGAAGACATCTAACAATCTTTTTTCCCGGTTTTATTTCTAAATCGGTATGATAAAGCTTACAGGCCTGTTCAGTCTGTTTTTTATGTTTGTTAGTCTCACCCTCAAAGAAAAAGTAATTATCTAAATCTCTTTTGGTATAGCCTTCATTGATTAATACGTTATAAATACCGCTCAACATTGTTTGAGTTATATATGCTTTATCGACTTTTTCCCATATATCCAGACCTAAATCCGCTCTTTTTATCTCCTTCCTAAGCTCATTACAGAAAGTAAGAATATAATCGGTCGTTCGCTTTGTCATCTTTCTATTTTTATTCATTTAAAATACTCCCAGGAATCGCCTTCGTTTATTGCTTTGTAAAAATTGTCTCAGATCTATACCCTTTATATACCAAAATCGATTTACCTTATTTTTTTTGCCTCTGAGCCGACCACTTCTTAAATAATCTCTAATCGTTAGCTCGGTTAGATTCAGAAGATCAACTAAATCTTTAACTGAATAAAAAGCCTCATTATCAATTTTTATACTCATAAAATTGAACCCCCTTCCGTATATATATAACATAGTATCTATATATGTGTCAAATTAAATTATTTTTACCAGTCAGGAAAGAGATATCCCGGAGCATCTTCCGGATCGTAAGAGCTAAGCCTCCGGCCTGCACTCTTCCACTCTATTATAGACTCCGGCTCTTCCGGAGCAATTACCGCCCCATAACTGGCCATAGCCAAAGCAATAGCCAAGTCGATTTTTTTAGTTCCCGATTTCTTAACGATACGCCAACCCCGGCCACTATAAACCACCTTACAATTAATCAAGGATAGCCTGATTTCTTCAGATTCATAAAAACTTATCCCCTGGCCCTTGATCAGGTTAAAAAGGCATTGAGAAAAAGCGACACAGTTACCCGGTGTAGGAGTTAATTTCACCATATTAATACCTTCTTTTTCAAGATCCTGAGCCAGTTGAATAGCCTGGTAGGGATCAAAAAGTAAACTTTGAATATCATAAATTTTAGATAATTCTATCAGGTATCTTTTAACATCATCGAATCGAAATTCCTCTACTTTCGTAGGAATATAAACTTTATGGTCCACCGAAAAGATTTTATTATCGATCTTCCCTACACCACAAACAGCGGTATAGTCATCAGAATACCCCACATCGAGGCCTACCCATATAGGAATTTTTACCTTCGGCCTTCTTTTCAGCTTATAATCAATGCAACCTCTAAATTCCTCATCACTTATAAAGGATTCCTCCTCACTTACCCATAAATTTTTATGCAATCGCTTGAATAAGTTAGGCCTCATTCCCGGTTTATGTTCCTGACTATTGAGATATTTTTTAGTTACGAAACTTGAAGGATTGGCCTCTTCTCCCTGCTTAACATAGAAATAACTATCCGGAGTATTGCCCTTTTCTGACTCTTTTACTAAATCCCAAAGTAGCCCTTCTTCGTTCCGGCCAGCGGTAGAGGTTACCAGAATCAAAGGGTATTTATACATCGGGGATAATTGAAGCTCATCAAAAAAGAATCTTAGGGAATCTGTATCAAAAGAAGCTAATTCATCGATACAGATTAAGAGGCAATTAAGCCCTGCGCTTGACCGGTAACTACTGCTTAAACATCTTAAAATCGTTCCAGTTTTAACATTTTCAATACGGTCGCCATAGACTTTACACAAACCATCGAGTTTTGGATTTTTCCTGATCATAGCAACAACTTTCCGATAAGTAATAAAATTCGATTGATCTTTGCTATTACTGCAGATATAAATTTCCCCTGGCTCCTGACAGGTTAAGAACCAGCTTAAAACCATTGCCGAAAAGGTAGATTTACCATTTTTTTTAGCCAGGCTTACGAGGATCAATCGAGGTCTATTCTTATAAAAGCAATCTGTAAAAACCTTCTTTTCCCAACTCTCGAGCTTAATCAATTGCTCTTTTTTCTCCGGTAAATAGATTTCTTTTTCTACGAATTGAATTATATTTCTCTGATATTCCTGGACAGTCTGGTCAGAAAAAGAA
>NMQN01000668.1 GCA_003575245.1 Candidatus Atribacteria bacterium 1244-E10-H5-B2
CGAGGAGGTTGATAAGGCAAAAAGAAGGGAGATCAAGAAGGCCAGAAGTAAGAAGCTGAAAGAATGGAAACGGTTAGAGAAAATGAATTGCAGGCGCAATAATAAAAAAAAACTAAGGAGAAGAATAAAGAAAGGGGGAAGATGATATGAAAGAGGGAGGAGTAAAGGAATCTGGATCTACTCGAGTTAAGGACATTAAACATTCTGTATCGGAAAACGTTTCCTTGAGAAGAAGAATAGAGGCCCTTGAAAAACCTCTATATGAAATCCGCGAAAAGGTTTATTCTTTAGAAAGTGAAATTAAGAAGGTGAAAGAATATATCGGGATGAGCGAATAGGAAGGGGAGAAGGCGATAAAAATAAATAGGGGGAGAATCAAGAAAATGACAAGCGAGAGAGAAGAATTTAATTTGATTACGATTTACGGGGATGAAATCAAAATTATAGCAGATTCAGAAGAAATTGGAGATGTATATACAGAAATGTTAGATGATTTAGATGCTAATAATATCTATTCGGTGGGTGGGAATGGCGAATCAGCAATATTCAAAGGTCATGAGTTAACTATAATAGATTTTAAAAAAATTATAGGAAGAGATTAAAGATGAAAGTTAGAGACCGGCTTTTGAATAAGAGAGAATATAAAGGGCAATTGACTGTGGTAGCAGATAAAATGTGTCCTTGCAGAATTTGCTATAATCCTCACGATTGCGGATTTAGGGGAAGCGATGGCAAATGGATAACGGTGATGCGTTGTCTGACAAATCATAACAATGGCTGCCCACACGATATTATTAAAAGACTGCCAAAACCAATTCATGTTATCCGTGCGAAGGCAGGAGGGAAGGGACAGACAAGAATATGTTTGAGGTGTGGCCAGAGAGTAGTCATTGGAGAGGTCGGTTTTATTACATTTGAAGTGTACCAAAAAAAATTAGGAGGAGGCAAGATAATGTTCTCTTCCATAAAGGCTTATTACGAGCAGGTAAAAAGGAATAGCGAATATGATGAATTTTCGAAAAAACTCAAAAAAAATATTGAAAAATTAGTTATGATCGATAAGAAATACTCCTGGGAAGACGAGGCCGACATAAACTTTAGAAAGACTGTGGTGAAAGTAAATGAAAAATAAAATTGGGTGGTGTTCGATGACGTTCAACCCATGCTGGGGGTGTCTTAATCATTGTGAATATTGTTACGCGAGGAAAATAGCAAAGAGGTTTTGGAAACAGAGATATATGGAAGAATGTAACTATCAATTCAAGTTACACCCCGATTGGGTTTGGACCGGAGATCACTTGTCAGGGCTAAAGGATTTTAAGCCAACATGGTTAGAGTCTAAGTTTAATAAGAAAATGCCTAAGAAACCTCAACGGATATTCGTGGGATCGATGAGCGAAATAGCTTATTGGAGGGAAGAATGGGTAGAAAAGGTAATTGAGAAGGTCAGGCAATATCCACAGCATACTTTTCAATTTTTGACTAAATACCCTAATGATGTGTATTTCAAATATAACTTCCCTAAAAATTGTTGGTTAGGGATAACTGTGACAAAAGAAACAGATATGCATAAAAATGATTGGAATTATCTTTATGGGAAAAATATATACTTTATTTCGTTTGAGCCATTATTAGAAGAAATAAACTTACATTTTCTAGATCATAGAAATATTAATTGGGTAATCATCGGATTCCAGACCAATCCCTTTAAGAAAATAGAGGAAAAAGCCGTAGTAAACATAATCGAATATACAAGGGAAAATAATATTCCATTATTTTTAAAAAATAGTATATATAAAGGGTATCCTGATTTACCAATTATAAAGGAGTTTCCTGAATGAATAATTTTAGGGCAGGTGATGCTAAATGATACCCATTAAGTTTGTCGAGCTTTTTGCTGGTATCGGCTGAAGGAGGATTTAGATATGGGCTTGAAAAAGCGAATGATGCAGTTACCGAGAGGACACAACAAGGGATTCAACAGGGAAGTGAAAATAACCCCACCGCTGTCAAGCCACTCTTGGGAACAAAACAATTTACTTGTGTCTGGGCAAACGAGTGGGACAAATACGCCTGTCAAATCTACCGGAAAAACTTCGGAAACAAAGAAATCATTGAGGGGGATATCAGGACAATCCCAGCAAAGTCTATTCCAGATTTCGACTTCCTTACTGCAGGATTTCCCTGCCCGACTTACAGCATTGCTGGAAAACGAAAAGGATTTAACGACCCTCGGGGTGCTACGTTCTTCGAGATATGCAGGATTGCGGGAGTTAAAAAACCTCGTTTACTTCTGCTTGAAAACGTCAAGGGGCTACTCAATCACGATGGGGGGAATACTTTCAGAATTATCCTCAATTCGCTTTCAGAATTGGGGTATGACTGTGAATGGGAAGTGCTTAACAGCAAGAATTTCGGGGTCCCGCAGAACCGGGAAAGAGTGTTCATTGTTGGACATCTTAGAGGAACATGTGGACAAAAAGTATTTCCTCTCGGAGAAACAGGTAAAAAGAGTGATGCAAATAATAAAGGGGAAACGAGTGGTTGTATAAAATCGAAGGAAGGCGATGTACAAAATGATAATACATACATAATACATAATAAGTATGGTGGTTTCAAGGAAAAGAAAGTAAGGCGATTTTATGATTATTCACCAACAATAAGACCTCCCAGAGGTGGCGGACATATACCAGACATCGTTAAGGATGATAGTATGAGGCGTCTTACTCCAACCGAGTGTGAAAGATTACAGGGTTTCCCTGATGGATGGACAGAAGGAATAAGTGATTCGCAAAGATATAAATGCCTGGGTAATGCGGTGACTGTAAACGTGATTGAAGAAATTGGTAAACAAATTAAAAAGATTCAAAAAGGAAATTGATTAATGATCAATACAATAATATTAGGAAATGCTTTAAATGTCTTACAAAAATTACCGGCAGAATCAGTTAATTGTGTGGTAACTTCCCCACCTTTTTACGGACTCCGGGATTACGGTATTGAACCGATTATATGGGATGAAAAAGAATGCGAACACGAATTTTCAATATCTTCACAAAACCCAATAAGACATAAACCAGGTGAAACTAATCCTGGCAAGGAAGCTTGGTATAAAGATAAAGGAGGCATTGGAAGCCCTAATATAAGATGCGAACACGAATTTAATGAATATGATTCAAACCTGCTACACGGGAATAGGCAAAATTTAGATGGTGGCACGTTAGGCAATCCAGAATATAGAAAAAATCTACATGGTCTTGGAAATGCAAAAGCGGGGTTTTGCTCTAAATGTGGCGCCTGGAAGGGTAGCCTAGGCCTCGAGCCTACTTTCGACCTCTATATTAAACATCTATGCGATATATTTGATGAGGTTAAAAGAGTATTAAGGAAAGATGGGACTTGCTGGGTAAATTTGGGGGATAGTTATGGTGGCAGCGGTAATGCCTCTGGACATACCAAAGATACAAAAAATTTAGGTTATACGACATCTGAAATGGGAGCAACTAAAGGACATACACTTGGTTTAACACCTAAATCACTATTACTCATTCCACAACGCTTTGCAATAGAAATGGTTAATCGAGGCTGGATACTTCGCAATACTATCATCTGGAAAAAGATGAATTGTATGCCTTCGAGTGCTAAAGATAGGTTTACGGTAGATTTTGAGGATGTGTTTTTCTTTACCAAGAGTAACAAAGCTATATTTTGGACTAACGAGAAAACTCTGGAATGTGTAGAGAAACAACCATTAGGGATTAAGGGAATAGAAGGTAAAGATTGGGAGTGGAGAACATGTCCTAATTGCCAGGGCGAAGGCACAACAATCGGGAAAGCACTGAAAGATGGTGCTACGCCAATTATTATAGGTCCCGGGATAGTAACTAAGGATACGAAAGCTTTTAAAGTCTGTCACCGTTGTAAAGGCTCGGGCAAAATTAAGTATTCATTCTGGCACGGCCACGATTACTGGTTCGAACAGCAATTCGAGGAATATGCGCCCGATACATTGCCTCGAATGGACCGGGGAGTGAATGTCAATAAATGGACACTTGGAGCTGATGGACAGACCCCACATAACCTGAGTCAACCGAGACTAAATAAAAAGAGGGGTTATAAAACAAAGCAACCAGAGGAGGAAATACATAGGCCGCAACACCATGGCAAAGATATAAATTATGGGAAGCAAGGGCGCAATAAGCGTTGCGTCTGGACCATTCCAACTAAGTCTTTTCCCGAAGCACATTTTGCAGTATATCCCGAAACATTAATAGAGCCGATGATTAAAGCAGGATGCCCGAGATATGT
>NMQN01000677.1 GCA_003575245.1 Candidatus Atribacteria bacterium 1244-E10-H5-B2
CCAGGGGTTCATTTTTTGAAGTTTCCTGAACTGCTTCTGCCTCCGAATCATAAACGCCAATTACTTTTTCATTCTTTATTACAATGCACTTATTGTTATATCTCTTTACTAACTTATTCTGATTTTTTATATAATACTTAAATTCTTTTTCTAATGGTTTGGACATTTTATAATACCCTTTTTTCCACATCATCTAATCTATTTTCCATAAATGATTTCTAAGATAAACATTATTAATATAAAAGTTGGAAGCAATAGCATAAGAATAAGTCCCTTACTTATATTAATTTTCATATAGGCACCACTCCTTATCCATTGATAAAATTTATAATACCTTATTGGGGTTCGGGTTTAATAAGAATACCGTGGATCTCTTCTAATATCACCACCGATTTATTCATCACCTCTGTCTGAGTTTCCATAAAATCAGGCAGTCCTTCTAATGTTTCAATCGATTTATTCAATGAATCTACTGTTGGAATCCCCGAGATTAGAGTAATAAAAATTGCCAATAACAATAAAGCGGAGGGAATATCACCAAGTGGATTTGGATTCATAATGCCCGTGAATTTTAAAAATAACAAAGTCATAGCAAAAAAAGCAGTAATTCCCCCTATGTACAGTAATACCCTGAATAAAAAAGCACTTTTTGTAGAAAATGCGATAACAGACAAAATAATAATGACTACAGCTTCAGCCAAAGCTGTTATTCTTAAAAAATTACTTAACCGATTTTCTTTTTCTTTCATTTCAGACTTCTCCTTACCTCACTTATATTAATTTTTATATCGGAATCACTCCTTCTCCATCGATAAGAAAATCTTTATTTCTTCGACCTCTTATTATTTTACTCTATCTTTTAATTCTTTACCAGCTTTAAAAAAGGGAACACTCTTAGCCGGTACAGATACTTTTTCACCGGTGAGCGGATTTCTGGCCTCTCTGGCTTCCCTTTTTCTAATACCGAAAGTACCAAAACCTACTAATTTAATGGCATCACCTTTAGCTAGACAATCAGTAATATTTTTAAATATACATTCTACGGTTCTTTTAGTTTCCCGTTTGGTGCATTCTATTTCGCTTGCCACCTTATCGATTAATTCGCTTTTGTTCACTTTAAAAGACCTCCTTCTATTTTTTTAACATAATTGTTGAAACACTACTTTATATACTATACGACAGGCATCTAAAAAATCCTTTTTTTTTGATAAATTATTTTAAGAAATATAAATATAAGAGAAATATAACAGATGACCGAAGATAAGGATCGGGGAGGAGCAGCGTGCGCGTACCAGCCCCAAATTAAATTCTTACCAGACGGTACACGGTCCGCATTTTACCCTTATGTAGCAACGGTTTCAAAAATCAGGATTTTCCCGAATTCACCGCTTTTTACCCTCTTTTAGCCCTATATTGGCTATTTGGCTCTTAAATTGCCCTTTTAGGCCTCCAATTTTCGCTTTTAAAGGGGGTCAAAAAAGTTTCGCTTGTCTTTATACCTCTAATTTTTGAGGTGACAACCCACTTACAGCGATTTTACCATTATATCGGTCTTTTACTGGCATGGTATAGGGTTGGCATTTTGCCCTTTGTTTGTAACGGTTTCAATTTTAAGGCTTTTTTATACCCTTTCAAAAGCTCTGAAAACAGGTTGACAACCCGATTACAGCTCCTTTCGAGTTTTTTACGGTGTAGCACTGATACTTTACCCTTATGTAGCAACGGTTTCAATTTTCGGGATTTTCTCCACAATCCCCATATATAAGCCAATTTATTGCGCACTCTGCTAAATCCCATATAAAGTCTATTATTGTTCCCATTTACAGCTCCTTTTTAGATTTCTTCGTGCGCTAAAGTGACATCAGGGTGTACGGGAGATATTATCGAGAAGTAAATCCCGAGACCTGCCCCCCCTGCCTTGCGTGTATCTGGCTACAATCAATCAATCAGCTAATTTTTTACTCCACCGGTGGACGATGTATACTTTGCCCTTTGTTTATAAGGGTTTCAAAATTGGCTCAACCCTCGCTCTTGACAAGCTAATTAAGCCCGGATCAAGCTCAAACCGGCTCAATTAATTACTTTACATAATATTAATTATAGGACGTTGTAAAGCTAAAACCCTTATGATTACAGGGTTTCAGCTTCTCCGGGATTAGCTTTTCTCTCTGATTTGGCCGGTTTCTTCCTCTTTTCCTCTTCAAATGGTATCAACGAGATAGTTTCTTCCTCTGTGTTGCCTTCTCCGATGATTTTAGTTGCTTCTTCTTTCAGTTTATCTCTTCATCTTTCATAATCCAAATAATACCACAATTTGGCCTGATCCTCAATGCTAAAAGGCTTTTATATATTTGTTTTTGAATATATACTTGACATTTGTATATAATTGTGTTATCATTAGTTAGGCTTTAAAAACAAAGACTTTCAGGGCTTCTCAAATAAAAAAAAAGGAGGTTAATTAAATGAAGAAACACGAGGCGAAACACATTGTAGCGGTTTTAATGAATGCTCAAAGGACAGGCAGACAGGCCGGAGAATCAAAACTAAAAGAATTGCAGAAGGCCGGTCCCCGGTGGGCGGTTAAAAATGAATCGGATAATAAGATTGTGGGTACTATGTTAGATGTTTGCGGTTGTACTGCTTTGCATTTAGCTGGAAGAAGTAAGATCGTCAGGGCTTTTAAGGCTCTGGGCAATCCTGATCGCTACGGGGATCTGGCCATAAACGGTTTAAGTGTCTCAAAAAATACTTACCGGGGCGGTTACGGATTAAGGGCAAATTTAAGCAATAGGCAAGAGTTATCAGTAAACGAGGAATCGGTCAAGGCTTTTTGTGATTACTGCAATAACCACAATTTAGAGTGTACCTGGTCATCAAGGATCGATTAATTAAAATTAAAGGAGGTTTTTAAGATGTTAAAAGTAAAAGAAAAAGAAATTAAAGATTTAAATAATGAATTTACTGATTTTTATGGAACTGAAAATTATTATCAGCATTGGACTAAAAAAGGAGTTTTTACTGACGGTATTAAAGAAATGGCGGATCGGTTTAAAGCATACTGGTTAATTGATGTGGTTTTTTCTTACCAGAATAAAAAGATTGGCTCAATACCTTTTCAAGTTTGGAGTATTGTTTCTACCGGAGACAAGGCAGCCGTTGAAATGAAAGAGGACAGCGATCAACCTATTTTAGTAAAGCAAGAAATTCCTTTTACAGATTTCCCCAAAGGTATGCTTAAAATGTTTTATATTGATAATGTTTTACTGTTACCTAGTGAATACTGATCCCGAAACCGGGAGAGATCCCGGTCTATGACTAAAAGTTATATTGATAAGGGATAAAAAATTAAAGGAGGTTCTTAAAAATGTGGGCAATAATTTTTAAGATCAACAATCACACCGGAACAGAAGGAAAGTATAAAAATATCTTAATCGCAAGAAGACACTTGAGGAAATTACAAAAGCGATATATCGGTACTAATTTTAATTTAAAGCAAGTTAACAAAAAGACAAAACTCTAAGCCAGTTTATAGGCGTCAGATCAAGCCGGCGCTTATTAAACTTACTAATTTGGGGTGGAGAAATCCGCCCCAGTTGGTCAATTGGTTAATTAGTTAGCTAGTTAAAAGGATAGGACCCATGGTTTCGATAAATCAAATCCCCGCGAAAGTGGGAAATAAAAGGAGGTTTTAAATGTATATCAAATGTAAATCTGATATTAAAATTTCTGATTGCGGGGCGGTGGCCGAGGTCTTTTATGATGTGCTTAAAAATGAGGATGAGGTTGATCAGACTAAAGAGCATTTTTGGGCTATGGGGCTAAATACTAAAAACCGGGTTCTATATCTTGAGTTAGTAAGTTTGGGAACCTTAACCGAAGGCCTGATCCATCCCCGGGAAGTCTTTAAAAGTGCAATTATAAAAAGTGTGGCCGGCCTGATTTTTTGTCATAATCATCCAAGCGGAGAATCTGAGCCAAGCGGAAACGATATCCAGATAACTCAAATATTAAAGGAAGGAGGTAAGATTTTAGGAATTAAGATTTTAGATCATATAATCCTAGGGGATAAAAATATCTTTAGTTTTCAAAGTGAAGGAATGTTAGGAGTTTAAATTAAATGTCTAAATTAATTTATAAAAATGGTTGCTTTGAAATTACCCAAGCAAAAGTTAAAAATCTTTTTTGGGCTTATAAACTACCATATTATGAAAATTTAAAAAATTTTACAGATTTAGAAGAAGCTAAAAAATATATTAATAATCTAATAAAAGAACAGGAGGTTTAATAGAATGAAGTTTTTAGGGGTATTTGATAAACCGGTAGTAAATAAAGAGAATAGCACACCGAAGCCTGGCGATATTGTTTACGCTAAAAATAGTGATAATTGCTTGATTAAGGATGGCACTTACGGAATTATCGAAAGCGTAGACGATAAGATTGTCAGGGCTGGCTGGAATATTACTACTCCGTATTTTGACGAGGGAATTTGCACTGTATCAGGTGGTCCGGTAATAGGGATCAAACTTGAAAAAGTAAGGCCAACCTTTAGTAAAAGGATCATAACTTTTTGGAGATTCAAAAATGGTTTTGCCATGGCTCATAATGGAGAAGATTTTGCCGGTCAGGTTAATGTTTTTGAGTATGATTTTAAGGCTTGAGCAGTCAGAAAGCAGGGATTTGTTTCGCAAGAAAACAATTCCCTGCCTTGTGATTACTTGACTTATTTAAAGTAAACAACACATACAATCATAAGCGAACACTTAAAATTATCAAAATTTCGATACTTATTTTACAAGGAAAAGGAGAAAGGAGGGCTAAATTGACTAAAGTATCGTATCTAAAGAAGATCATTAATGAGAAGTTTAATCAAACCGGCCTTGATAATATAGCTTTATTGCTTAGGTTTTTAAGCAGGACCGAAGAGAAAGAGCTTTCCCGGTGGTATGTTATAACCCGGGAACCTTTTGGATTTGTAAAGTTCGAGAAAAGAGAGGGGGTTTTTGATGAGGATAATGGCCAGTTAAAATTATTATAAAAGAGGTGAAAAAATAATGTCTACAAGGTGTCAAATAGAATTTAGTTCAATTTGGGAAAATGATAAAAAAGAAAAGCAAACCGAAAGCATTTTAGTTTATCGTCATAGTAACGGATATCCGGAGGGAGTAATCCCAGACCTAAAAAGTTTCTTAAAGTGGCTTGGTAGGAGAATTGAAG
Organism: Candidatus Atribacteria bacterium 1244-E10-H5-B2; assembly: GCA_003575245.1. The sequence goes on from NMQN01000677.1 coordinate 5,215, forward strand.
ACGTGGAATATACTGCTGCAAATTTTATCTATTGGAGTAAAAGAAACTACGAAGAAAGAATTTATAACACCGAATATGGAGGAGGAAAATATAAAAATGGCAAAAATAAAAAGTGGTCTGTTCCTCAAGATTTTAATTCTGTCCTGCTTATGGGTTTTGGTATTTGCGAAAAAGACGATTTTCATGGGGATATCCAATACTTTTATAATGTTATAACTGATCTTACGGTTAATCGTGGTATGTTTAGCAAAGTCAAAACTGAAATAAAATGCTTTAAAGTTCCTTTTAAAGAAGGAGACGAGAGACTAACCAAAAAAGATTTTAAGCTTATAAAGACAATTAAAATAAAATAAGATCAGAGACCCGGCCAAGTCTTTAAACTGGCCGGAGGAGGTTTAATCTATGTTTTACCATCTTGAAAATAAAAACAATAACCACAATAAATTTTATATGATTTCTGTATATGCTTTTACTGATAAAAAAACTGGTAAAGATAATAACATTTATGTCTCGTTACAATGGGGCAGAATAGGAACATTAGGACAAACACAACATAAGGAATTTAAAAGCAGGGGAGAAGCCATTGCCTTTGCTGATGATAAATTAAGAAAGAAATTAAATAGAGGGTATGAATTTAAAAAAGAAATTAAAAAATTTAGAGAAATTGCAGATATACCAAAAGCATGGGAAATAATGAGTGAGTAAGAATTATAAAATAACAAAGGAGGTGCAAACAATACAAATCACAAAAATAAACAAAAAAATCTATCATTCCAAGTTCGAAAGTGCTATAATAAATGTAAGTGAAGGTCTGTATGATCGCTGTGGTAGGAAAGTAACCGAAGTATCAATCATTCCTGATGATGGGTTTCTTGGTGAGCCAGTATGGCATCTGTTGGGTCAATCTAATAATAGGATCGTGCAATTAAAGAATCTAAAAGCGAGGTGGTTAGATGAAAATAATAAAAAAAAGCGAATTAAAAGAGTTGGTTAAAACTAAATCTCTCCGGGAGATTTCCGAGATTTACGATGTCTCTTATGAACGGATCCGCCAAATATGTGTCAAGTGGGGAATAAAGAGGAGAGGTTGGAAAAGAATAATGTTTATAGATGATGAGAAAGAAGCGGGGTAGGAAATATTCCGCGTGTTTAAGTTCGGTCCTTTTTGACATTTTATAACTTTTGCTGTACTCTTAAATTAGCTAATAAAGGTACCACCCTACTGACAAGAGACCAGGGGTTTCTTCTTATATTAAGGATAGGCCGGGTGGTCATTTTTTTTATGATTTGACTAATTATATAATAATGATTTATAATTTTAATGCAGTATAGTAATAAAGGTGTAAATAATGAAATAATAGTTTCACATTTATACTATACTGTCATCAACCGCCCGTTGAAAAAGACGGGCTTTTTTATACTTCTCTTTCAGATTCATGCCATTGTCCAGTAGTCGAATACTGCTTAAAAGGTTTCCGTTTTATAAATGGTTCGATTTCTTTTTGCATTTTTTGAAAATCTTCTTTTGCTTTAAGAAAACGATCACTCTCTTTTATGTGTCTTTCGTTTGATTTAACTGTTTTATTCATTTTTTATCTCCTGTTTTTATTTGGGCCGGGTAGTAAACGAATACTGAGAATTTTCAATACACTTCGAAGCCTTTGTTGATGTAAAGTTATTCGTTCTTATATAGAGCTCACAAAAAAGCTCGTGGAGTTTTTCTTTTTTGTCTATTAGATCTATCTTTAGACCACAAGATAACGCTTCTTTTACATAAATGGGTCTACCATGAGATTTTGTTTTTTTTGGTGTCAGAAAAACTTCTATTTTTTTCTTTATCTCTTTATCAGACATTCCTTTCATCATGCCAGAGCTAAGAGTTCTTGTCGCAATATCTTCTGATAAGGAGATAGCTGTTCTAAACTCTTTTATCTCTCTTTCATCATAATTAGCTAATTGTTGTATATATGGCTGTAAATTATTCTTTTCCTTTATGGCCCTTTGAAATAAATCATCGTAACTATCAACAAGATTACATAATGAGAATCTCTTTGTAATACCCTTTTCAGAAACAGCAATTTGCGGATCAATAGGGCCTAATTCTGATGTTCCACCCATAATAATTTTGCTTGCGCCAAAACAAATCATTGTAGCAGCCGATTTTGCTTTACTTGGGACTATAGCCCAATATTCACCCGTTCCACTATAATTACGAAAAATATTTATTATTCGTTCAGCGGTTATTCCGAAACCACCAGGAGAACTTACAACTACGGCTAGCCCATTAGATAAATCTGTTTTTTGTAAAAGGCCTTCTAGTATATCTGCATCTGCATCTTCAATCATAACAGGAAAGCGAAAACTGGTAAAGTAAGAAATAATGGGCCTCTTTAATGTTTTTTCTAACTCGACAAGGATATTTCTTCGGGTTTCTGGGCCTTGATTTTGTTCATTTAAAATGCTTTTTATGGTGGGTATCGTTTTATTTTCTGCCATATTGTAATCCTTCTTATTGCAATAGGTTATATTTTTAATAATTAACAAAAATTCTCCGGATATCGTTTTTTTAAAGAAACTTAAAATATAATTTGCAGCAAGAGTGTTTTTTAGAAACTTCACGCTGGCTATTTTTAAAATAATGGCACCGGCAACTATTTTTTTACTTTTTCTCTTTTTGTATAGTCTATCATATATATGCCGTAATTGTAATACTAAATAATATGTTAGGTTATTGATAGGTTTTTGCTCTTCCCCAAGTTTTTAATAGATCTTTATTTTTTTTACCTTTTTATCTTCCCCTCTTTAATCCACTCTTTTATTATTTCTCTCCTCTTTTCTTTTAAGACAACATCAAGTAACATTGAAGTTTCTCCTTTGCCTCTTCTTATCTTATTGAGCTTTTCTTTCCAAAACTCTGGTAGCTTTTTTTCTGTTTCTATTTTTATCTCTTCCTGCCGTGAAGAATCAAGCGAATTATAAATTTGTTCTATCTTTTTAATCTCTTCCCGCCTCTTTATGTTTTCCTTTTCTTGTCGCTTTATTTTAATATATTCTATTTTTTCCTCTTCTTCTTTCCGTTTTTCCTCTCTTTTCTCCCTCAAATATTCCTCCGGGAATTGCCAGTTTTCTCTTATCGCCTTGACTAAATATGCTGCCTTGTCCTCAGCTTTAGCATAATCAATTGCCTCAAGCCACTTTCCTATCAATTGTTGATCGTAATTTATTATTAGGCATTCGGCCGTTACCCTGGAAACATTCGCTTCTACTAACTTATCAATTAAATCATTCTGCTCTTGGAAAAAATTCCCTAGCCCTATTTTCGGGCCCGGTAGGTATCCCTCTGTTTGAAAGTCAACAATCTTTGTCTTTGCCCTTTTTATCTCTTCTTTAGCCCTCTCTCCGGGCCAGTAATAGATAAGCCAGTCTTTTCTGCTAGTTTCGCCCCAATCATATTTTGATATGAACCCAGTATCCTTAAGCTCATTATTGCTAGTGTTTAACTGTTGCTTGGCCATAGATATGTATTTCTTTCGGGTTATAGGGAGGAGCTGGCATAACGTGGAATATTTATAACGTATAAACTCTTCTTTTTTATTCCTTGCCCCATAAAACTTTATTCCCAAAATTTCATAGATCCTTGAGGCTATTTTACTTTTAAGACTTCGCCAATAAGCATAATCAATTAATTTTATATTGAAAGAGTTCAAGCTCTGGAGATAGATATCGCCTAAATATAATAAATTTATTTCTGCAATGGAACCATCTTCTAATTGCTCACCTCTAAAAATGACCCCATCGTATAATCCGAAGACTGCTGATATCCATTTCTTTTTGCCTTTATGATAAAACGCCCCTTCTGATTTTATTCCGGTCATTTGTATCTTCTCTAAAGCCTTCCTTATTCGTTTATAATTATCTCCCCCAGCACTGGTAATCCCCATTCTATCACATAGATTATAAATAGAAAAAGGTGTTGGGTTTTTTATTTTCCCTTCTTCTTTTAAAATTTCACTGATAATCTGTTCTATAGCTTTGTGAACTTCTCTATCAAAAGGGCCGGGATAACCATATTTAGGATTTGCCGAAACATTCCAAACAATTTCTTTTTTTTGATCTCCTCTTTTCCTTATAGATCGGTATTCAGTTTCTAATTTTTTGCTTAGATTTTTTCTATTTAATGCAAAGAAGGGTAATTCTAATAAATTTACTTCAGACTCTATTATCTTTGGTAAGCTAATTTTCTTATTCTTTTTTATGGAAATTTCATTGGATTTTTTCACTTCTTTCCTCCCTCAATTTTTAAAAATAACAACAACATTTTCTCTTGTTGTTGTTATTGTATATATTGTATAAGATTGTAGTTTCGGCAAATCTTTATAAAATAAGGGATAACAAACGATTTTCTTATTTCAAACTCCAGTATTTCTTATTTCAAACTCCAGTATTTCTTATTTCAAACTCCAGTATTTCTTATTTCAAACTCCAGTATTTCTTATTTCAAACTCCAGTATTTCTTTCCCTATTTCAAAGTCCAAATCTTCTCGGTACACTATGTTTTCGTCCATTATTTTTTTTACCAAAGCACGATATTGTTTTACAGGCAATTTTTTCTTAAGTGATTTTAATAACAATGAGCGATACAAGAAAGGAGCTAAGTCTGCTAAGGTTTTTTTAGAGGACTCAGAAGCTTTATCAAGGTCTTCATTCAGTAAAAAAATAGCAGAAAGCGATAACCATTCTTCTTTTTCGTCATCAGTTAAATCTACAATAAGTGTCAGCTCTTCATCAATGGTCATGTTTTTTACCCCCTTATTATCTTTTATAGAAATCTCTTTGGACTTTTTCATTTCTTTGCCTGTAAAAACCCCTTATATTTATTTTATTACTTTGCCGGAGAAGCAGTAATAATAAGGATTTAGGCACTGTGTCCGAAGTTCGGACACTCTCTTTTATATCCAGCATTTTTAATTATTTATTTAGACTATTTAATACCTGATGGAGGGCGTTAGTTATTTCAGACTGCTCTACCTCAGTTCTTTTAAATTTGATTTTTAAAACAAAGTCTCTTCCAGGAGATTCGAATTTATATTCGTAATATTTAGGCCTCCCTCTACTAGATTTAGATTTTTTAAGCTTTGTTTTTGTTTCTTGGATCGTTAGTTTTCCTTCTTTTATTTGCCTGTAAAAACCCCTTATATTTATTTTATTACTTTGCCGGAGAAGCAGTAATAATAAGGATTTAGGCACTGTGTCCG
>NMQN01000030.1 GCA_003575245.1 Candidatus Atribacteria bacterium 1244-E10-H5-B2
TTGCAAGGGACCCGTGAACAGATCATAAAAGATATAAGAAAGAAAATCCTTAAGAAGGGGGCAGAGCTAGGAGATCTTCCGGCGAGTTTCTCATACATTATCTCTTCTGGAATACCTCCAGGATAGGCTTTGCATCTAACCCTGGTATGAGGATCACTCGGCAATATATGTTTGCAAAACTGGCACCTCGAAGCTTTCATATTTCCCTCCTTACCTTGGAATATATTTCTTTATTATTTTAGCTACAAAATTCATTTCTTTTTTAGGTAAATTTTTTGCCTCATAATTACAGAATGCCTCAGCCCAAAATTCTGCTGATTCCTTGTTGGCATAATCCCCAAAAATATTTTTGATTGTTACCACATCAGTTTCACGCAAATATAGCATAACTTCTGATGTTGAACTCACTCTACGAGTAACGTCTAAAATGTCTAATACATGCCCATATTCGTGAGCTATTACGCCCTTAAATGTATCTGTCTTATGGAAGCCTGCTCTTACACACGCATACATTGAATCTTTAAAGAACTTCCTTTTAGCGGGTGTAGCCCACCAATATTCATTGAAGGTCATAGATATTTGACCTGTTGGTCTATTAAACCAAACATTTGCAAAAGTGCTATTGGGAGTAGTTCTTCCATAAAGATGTGTCACCGTTTTTGATAAACCCTGCGAAGATCCTATATTGTTTAGCTTAATTTTATACTTTTCAATTAATCTGAATAGCTCTTTATTAACTATATTTATGCCTTTTAGATCTATTTTACCATAATCTACCAGGCCGTATTCTTTAACTAATTCTTTGTGGGCAAACGAATAAGCCTCACTTTTAGTTTTTGCTGGCCTCCAACCTGGTAGTTTTACTTCAGGTTTCTTGGGCACCTTCGGCTTCTTTACTTTTCTAGGAATCACCACGATCCAATGGCAACGACAATTAGGATGTACCGGAAGCCTTCCCCTGGCTTCAGACCTTTTAAACTTTATCCCTGCTAAATCCAGACATAAACTACAGGCATCACCGGCTGAAGAAATCTCCACCTCATCATACCGGGTCCCCTCTAATGAATCTAAATAGCCTTCATTTACACTTCTTGATACTTCGGTCCTGGCTATTAATTTACTCCGGTCTCTTAGTAGTCTATCATAACGTTTAGTATACTTTTGTAGGTATAATTCTTTAGGGAGCTTCTGTGCCTCTAATGTTCTTCTATATTTCAGTAAGGCCGTACTCTGTCTCCCATTTAGCCCCACATCTTTTAAATGCTCTATATCCCTTGCTACCTGAGTAAGCGTCTTCCCTTCCTTCAATCCTTGGGACACTATCCTCCGGATTCCTTTTTTCGTCTCCTTTTCTACCAGTGAGATTAATTCATAAGAATATTTCTCGGCCCATTCTACCGATCGAGGATTTATCACATCAAAGGAAGCTTCTATCCTACCTTGTTCTCGGGCTAAATTGCCAGACTTCTCCATTATACTAAGATAGGCCGGTTTGATTGTGCTCTTTCCTCTGCTTTCTATCATTTCCCAGTCTACATAATCTACTACTATTTGGGGCTTGGACTTCTTCCTAATCTCTGCTGGGCCTTTACCTGAAATATAGATAAGTGAGAAACTCGCCGGAAGATCTCCTAGCTCTGCCCCCTTCTTAAGGATTTTCTTTCTTATATCTTTTATGATCTGTTCACGGGTCCCTTGCAACCATTCTCTTATTTTGGGATATAAATAGGCCTCACACTCATCCAGCAATTTAAGCATTTGTTTTCTCAGTCTCTCTTTGCGACCTATTTTTTCAAAGAATATATCTATAAGTCTATTCAATTCTTCTACGGTATCGCTAGTTAATGGCATCCTTACTTAACTCCTTTACAATAACATTTCCAGTTAAACATTCTCCCTCTTTATATCCGTATAAAAAGTAAGAACCATCTGTAAAAGACGTCAAACCATAATAATGTATTATGTGATAATATCCTTTCTCATCTATTTCTCCCATTACTTTTTCCTCCGCGAAGACTGGCCATCTGCTATTCCTAATTTTATACTGATTGCTATCTTAACTCCTGGCATATCCTCTTTAATCTTCTGATCCACCATCTGAAATATCTCCCCCAGGGTCTCCTTTACATAACCTTCTAACTCCATTTTTTTAATAAATTTTTCTACATCTACCATCTTTTCAATCCTCTGATCTTTCTTCTTCTTCCTTCCCTACTTCTTTAAGAAAATCATCTTCAGCTAATTTACTAATTCCTTCTTTAAGTTCTTCCATGGCCTTGATAAATTTATCTTCTCTCTTTTCCAGTTCTTCTTCTCCCACTACTTCCAGACCGCTCTTCATGTAGTAATTGTTTCCACCTATATAGGACTTTCCTAAACCTAACCTATTTCTAGCCTGGTTGGGGGTCATCATAGCGTGTTCGATATACTTAATATATCTATCCGCTTCTGCATCTACATTTCGAATATCCAGGGTGTTAAGTTTGAATTTATACTTATGGCAATTTAGACCCTGCTCGATAATCGGTCCATTAATAATATCTTCCATGTCTTTCTGCAAGGGTTCTACTACCGATTCAATGTATATCTTGGTCGCTTCTGTGGTTATGCTACCCCCACCTAATTTTCCTACTCTCGCCCTAACTCCGATTCGTTCTCCGGGCATGGAATAGGCAATAAGTATATCTTCTTGCAAGGATTCCCTGTATAACCTGAAGCTCCCTTCCTTTAAGTCTACGGATAGCTGCTGCCATTGGAATTTAGCATTCTCATCGGGAAGCTGGAATACCATAGTCCGATGGGCATTTTCGGAACCCCTGATTTCGGTATCCAAGAAATTCTTAATCTTTTTTGCTGAACCCTCTTTCCATTCTCCGATTAAAGTAATTAAGGCTGCTGGAACTCCGTAGTTTTCAAAGAAGGATAAATTATAATCCCTGATTCCAATGAGTCCAACCAGAGAACCTACTGCTGATAGTATCGGGGGAGCTCCATAATAATCTGATCTCGGATAATATCTTTTGTAATAGATTAACTCGCTTGCTCTACTCTTTAAGTCAAGCTTGCCTACTTTTCCATCCTCCGGAGAGATATCTTTTTCCTCCCCATATCTTTTAAACCATACTTTGTCATTATTCCTCTGCTGACAAAATTTCTTCTTCTTTTTATGGATCCTAAAAGTATGACCGGCAATGTGCCATATCTCGGCTATCTCCCCGAGGGCATCTCTGATTATCTCAAATCCACCCCAGCCTATTATTCCTACATCAATGAGCATTTCTTTTAATATGTGTCTTAAATACTCATCCGGATTGGGTTTATCTAAGAGTCCGTTGATCTTCTTTTTCTCATCCTCGTCTTCTTCTTCCCCCTCTTTTAGTTCAAGTCTCCAGCCCAGTCCGGCTACATCTTCGGCTATCTGATTTACGCAAGCCGAAAAAGTCGAATTCATATCGTATAATTGAAGCAGACTATTAGGGGAATTAGGGGGGGAAGTCTTTTCAATTTCGTGCTTCTTAAGGACTGATAAAGGATAGATCCCTTTATTCGTCTGTATAAACTGCTGTCCTTTGGTAAGGGTAACGTGGACCTCAGCCTGCTTTTTTTTCTTTACTGCTTCAGTCATATTTTTTCATCTCACTTAATTAAGTATTAAATGAATGCCTCCGCTTGTTCGTTTTATTTTTCTTCTTTCTTTGTCATCCATAATAATTAGTTGCTCACCTCTTTAATCAGTCTAAATCCTCGGGAACCCTGTCAGAGCTGTCAGATTTCAAGTTGTGCTTTTTAATTTAACTGCTGTCTTACCGGTAAATTTTTCCCATCTGGCTAAGATTACTTCTCCGTATATCGGCTCTATCTCTATTGCCCTACATCTTCTTTTCATTATCTCGCAGGCAATAATTGTAGATCCTGAACCGCAAAAAGGCTCGGCTATTATTCCATCTCGAGGAGATAGTATCTTAATATAAGGCACTAAAATCTGAATCGGTTTCTTTCCAAAGATGATATTTTCTACTCTTCCTTTCCCCGTCTGTTCTGCCGACCAGGTTATATGGTCAGTTAACCTAGACCATCGGGTTTTTTTCCTTCGATCAAAAGAACTATCACCCTTCTGGCCATAGATTATAACCTCGTAGGAATCCAAAAATTTTTGACCCTTTTCTTTGAGATACTCATCTAATTCTTCCTCATATTCTTCGTTTAATTCTACTTCCCCATTATCTCCCAAAACTATTACATCATAACGATTAGGAAAAGTTTTCTTTCCTATATATGATTGATACCTCTT
>NMQN01000541.1 GCA_003575245.1 Candidatus Atribacteria bacterium 1244-E10-H5-B2
TCTTAAATAACAATTATGGTTTTTCACCTTTCGCTTTAAATTTTAAATTTAATTAGGACAAATTTTATCAATCCAAAACTATACGCTAAACGCTGTACGCTAAGTTTATTCGCTAACGACTAATCTATTTTAGCTTTTTATATAATACCTCGAAAGGATAAATTTGTAAATTTATTATTGTAAATTATAATTCTGTATGATATTATATAAAAAAAGTGAATACAAATGGTAGAGATTTTAGAGAGAACCATTTTATTAACCAGGGGATTAACCCCCTGTATCTGATTTTGGTCAGATATATCGGTTGATGAAATGGTTTTTTTATTTATTATACAATCAAGGAGAATGTTAATGAAAGCAGATGTAGTAATTATAGGAGGAGGGGTAATCGGGGCGGCTATTGCCCGAGAGCTATCCAGATATAACCTTAATATAATCCTAATAGAAAAAGAAGATGATGTGGCAATGGGAACCAGCAAGGGTAATTCCGGGATTATTCATGCCGGCTATAACGCTGATTTTAAAACCTTAAAAGGACGATTAAATATAAAAAGCAATTCCTTGTTTGATAAATTATGCCAGGACTTGAAAGTACGCTTTAAGAGAATAGGTTCATTAGTTGTAGGCCTTGCCCAAGAAGATTTTGGTAAATTAAAAGAATTAAAAGAAAATGGAGAGAAGAATGGGATTAAAAATTTAGAAATAATAGCCGGTGATAAGTTGTTTAGATTAGAACCCAATTTGAATCCCCAAACGAAATATGCCCTTTATGCCCCTTCTGCCGGGATTATTTCCCCTTATAAATTTGCTATCGCTCTGGTTGATAGTGCAGTGATAAACGGGGTTAATGTATTACTGGAAACAGAAGCAAAAGATATCAGAATTGAAGAAAAGCAAGTTTACGGTCTAGTTACTGACCGGGGCTTGATTGAAACTAAAGTGATAATTAATGCTGCCGGATTGCATGCTGATGAGATAGCCAAAACTGCTGGAGACGATTTTAAGATAAGCCCTTTAAAAGGTGAATATCAGCTGTTTGATAAACAGTGGGGGAATCTGGTTAACCATATCCTTTTTCCTATTCCCACTAAATTGTCCAAAGGTATTTTAGTGGCTCCCACAGTTCATGACAATCTCTTAATAGGGCCTAACTCTTATCGGGTAAAAGAAAAGGATAACCTGTCTACTACCAAAGTCGGAGCACAGGAAGTATATGAGGGAGCCAGAAAATTAGTTCCTCATCTTCCCCATCAAGACCTGATAAACTCTTTTGCCGGTTTAAGAGCAGATATTGAAGGGAGAGAAGATTTTATTATAGAGGCCTCTAAAAAGATTAGAGGATTCATCAATGTAGCAGGTATTAAATCACCCGGCTTAAGTTCCGCACCGGCTATTGCCGAGATGGTCAGTGGTATTCTAAAAGAAGTGGTTAAAGAAATTTCTCCCCAGTTAGAATTAAATTACAAGGATGATTTTATAGAAGCCCTGCCCGAGCAACCAAGATTTGCAGATTATTTGGACAAGACAGACGAGTGGCAGGAGATAGTAGAAAAGGATGCTGATTACGGAGAAATTATCTGCCGATGTGAAAAAGTAAGCAAAGGAGAGATGCTCAGTGCTATTCATCAACCGGTACCGGCCAGAAGTTTGGATGCCATCAAAAGAAGGATTAGGACAGGGATGGGCCGATGCCAGGGAGGTTTTTGCAGTCCTAAAGTTTTAAAAATTCTATCGGAAGAATTAAAGATTTCTCCTATAAAAATAACCAAAAAAGGACCGGGCTCAGAAATTTTAAAGACTAAGACCAAAGACATGATCAAAGAAACAGGAGTTAAGTTTAAAGATGAAGTTAGAGTATGATTTAGTAATTATCGGGGGGGGTCCAGCTGGTTTGGCTGTTGCCCTGGAAGCCAAAAGAAACACGGTGAAAGATATTTTACTCCTGGAGAGAGACAAATATCTGGGAGGAATTCTTCCCCAATGTATCCATAATGGATTTGGCTTACAGTATTTTAAGGAAGAACTGACTGGACCGGAATATGCAGAGAGATTCATTGCTAAACTTAATGATAACCAGATTGATGTAAGGACAGAAACGATGGTTATAAAGATAACCTCCGATAAACGGATTATAGCCGTAAACAGAGATGATGGTTTATTGCATATTCAGGCTAAAACGGTTGTTCTGGCTATGGGGTGCCGGGAAAGAACCCGAGAAGCGATTGCTATCCCCGGCAATAGACCTGCCGGAATATTTGCCGCCGGCACCGCCCAGAGATATATTAATATTGAAGGATATATGCCCGGCCGTGAGGTGGTCGTTCTGGGTTCGGGGGATATCGGGATGATTATGGCCCGCAGGATGACTTTAGAAGGAGCAAGAGTTAAGGCGGTCCTGGAAATCATGCCTTTTTCTACCGGACTAATAAGAAATAAGGTTCAGTGTCTGGATGATTTTAATATTCCCTTAAAATTCAACCATACTATTATCCGAATTGAAGGGAGAAAGCGGGTAGAAAGAGTGACCGTCGCTCAGGTGGATAAAAACCTGCAAGCGATTCCTGGAACCGAGGAAGAGATAAGCTGTGATACCATCCTGTTATCTGTTGGCTTAATTCCGGAAAATGAACTAACTAGAGAAGTAGGGATTGAATTAGACCTGGTAACCAGAGGGCCCATAGTAAATGAAAACCGAGAGACAGAGATTGAGGGAATTTTTGCCTGTGGGAACGTGCTACATGTTCATGATTTAGCTGATTTTGTTTCAGAAGAGGGAGAGATCGTAGGTCGAGCTGTAGGCGAATACCTCAAAAGGAATAGAAAGTTTCGTTCCCAACCCCTAAAAATAGTCCCGGGTGATAATATTGCTTATACGGTTCCTCAACATATAGATTTTATTGTTCCGGGAAGAAAGAAAATAAAAATATTTATGAGAGTAAAAAAACCGGCAGAGAGGATCAGGATTAATTTATTAGATGATAAAGGCAGGGTATTGGGTTCTTACAAGAAGAGGATTGTAACTCCGGGAGAGATGGTGAGCGTCTATTTACCGGAAGTTTTACTGGATGATAAATTGAAAAATGTAACTATCTCTATTAAAGGGGATTAGGGAGTAAAAAAGATGGAACAAAATAAGATAATATGTGTAAGCTGCCCCATAGGTTGTAGGATGACCATCCAGAGTAAAGATGGAAAGATTACCTCTATTATAGGGAATGCCTGTCCCAAAGGGATTAAATATGCCGAAGAAGAATTTATCAATCCGCTAAGAATCTTACCCACCACAGTTAAAGTGATTGGCGGTGAATTACCTTTAGTGTCGGTAAAGACGGAAAAAGCAATTCCCAAAAGATTATTATTAAAAGCTATGGTCGAAATTGCTGAAATTGAAGTTAAAGCCCCGGTTAAAATAGGTCAGGCAATTAAAGATGATTTGATGGGAACAGGCGTAAGCCTGGTTGCCACCCGCAATATTAAGAGAGTTGATTCTAACCTGCGTTCCTAGTGTAAACTTCAGTGGGGTAGTTAGGTAAAAAAGATTATGCTTACATCTTTTTTCTACTTTCCCTTATTTTTTTCTCTTTCTTAGCGTGATACTCGATACACGATACTCGATACGAGTTTTGCGTTCCCATAAAAATTTTTTGAAGTAACAAATTATGTATGTTATTATTTTCTATAGTGATTTTAAAATCAATATTTTATATTATACAAAATTATAAAATAAGGAAAAAAACTATAAATGCAAGATCTCAGAGACTGTTTTAGAGAACACCCCATAATTGCCTCCATAAGAAACGATACAGATTTTAAATATGCTCTCAACAGTAAAGTTGCTACCCTTTTTATTCTTCACGGAGATATATTTAATCTTCCCCAGATTATGGAAGAATGTAAAAAGCATAACAAGCTGGCCTTTTTACATATGGATCTAATTAAAGGAATTGGTCGAGATAGGGAAGGAGTAGTATATTTAGCTAAGAAAGAACTTTGTAATGGCATTATTACCACTAAAAATAATCTAATCAATATTGCTAAAAAAGAAGGACTTATTACTATACAGCGTCTTTTTTTACTTGATTCCGCTGCCTTAAAAACCGGGGAACAGATATTAAAACATAATCAACCCGATGCAGTGGAAATTTTACCCGGGATAGCTGCTCCTTATTTTATAGAGCACGTATATAAAGAATTGCTCTGTCCGGTTATTGCCGGTGGTCTGATTTCTGATAAAAGTGAAATAGAGGAATTATTTCAAAAAGGAGTCCTGGCCGTATCTACCAGCAAAAA
>NMQN01000100.1 GCA_003575245.1 Candidatus Atribacteria bacterium 1244-E10-H5-B2
TTGTGAGGTATATTGCCTTGGCAGGTAGAAGAACTCGAGAAGATGAAGGAAGATTTTGTAGGGGATTCTGAAATAATAATGATTGATAAGGAGGAGGATGAATGCTTACATAGGACCGTTATTAATTCTCTCTTAAACGGGAAATTTGACCCGACTGAAGCCAGTAAGGAAGCTCATATTTATATTTTTGATATTGTGGAATATGAGGGAAAAGATATTGAGGACTGGCCCCTCAAAGAACGAAAGGAACTGCTTAGCAAATTCAAGGATACTGAGCACATTCATTTTGTAGAAAGTTCAACTAATCTAGAGAAGGATAGCTTATCTTATATTGTAGACTTGGAGAATCTCAAGCAGGTCGAAAAGGCTAAGGACAAGATAATGGGCTATGCCCATAAAGGAGGTCCTTATCCCAAACATATTGCCGAAGGAGTAATGATTAAATTACTCAATACCCCCTATGAAGTGCCTCAAGACCATGGTGCTTGCAAATGGAAGGAAAAGTATGAAATCGATTGCCTAGTAGTGGGGGAAAAGGAAATTATCAGGGAAGGAAAGAAGACTGGGAATTGGAATTATGAATTAGCTGTGGGACCCATTGATAAAGAGTGGGCAGAGGCCATAAGCAGAAAAGACAAGAAGGCAATAATAGAATTTAAAGGAAAGTTTTATAACCATATAGGAAAGTCAGATAATACGAAACAGGATGTAGCGATAGGTTCGATATTAAGAGTAGCCAGTGAAGATGTTAATAGTTACGAGACTGATGATCCTAAATATCCCTATTATAAGGCTTATGTGAGCATAGTATTGCAGCAGGTTCCGGAAAAGAATGTACCGGACAAAATGTTTGTATTAGAGAGGCTTTCTGGATTCACTCCACGGAGAGAAAGGCTGGTGGAAAAGGCGGTTAAAGATGATGTTAAGATAAGCCTAGCTGAAGGAAAGATTCCTAAAGAGATTTATAAAGAGCATGCTAAGGAAAATGAACCGCTCTCTAAGGAATTTTATAATGATTACCGAGAGGGAGAGGCCTTTATACAGACCCATATCCGGGGGTTGGAGCCGGAGGAAGTGAAAGAATACAAAAAAGGAAAGATAACCTTAGCCAAGCTTTTCGAGGGTCATTCAATACACCTTGATGACAGAATGAGTTTCTCTGGACTGAAGAGATTGGTGCAGTGGGTAATTACCGACAATCGGGTTGAGGATTATTTTAAAATGTTAAAAGGTGAATTAGTAGAGACCGCAAGTGGAGTGAAGAATGTGGCAAAATCCTTTGCATTAGTTAAACCGAGTGCTGAAGAACCGGAAAAAGTTAAAAAGATAGAAGGGATAAAGGAACCGAGCATAAGCAAGAAGGGAGCGAAGATGCTTGCTGGTCTGCAGATAGTTAAAAGTTCGTATTTTATCTCTCCTGGAGAAGTAGGAGCTACCGCATACAAATATGCCTGGATGGGATTAATTTGGCGAGGGAAAGTTAAAAGCGGAATCGGAAGAAAAGATTATCATGAATATTTTTATTTTCCTGATGAAAAGTTACCAGATAAAAATAAAGAGTTAGTGAAGGGGCGATACGTGGTTAAAGCCTTTAAGAGGCCCAAAGGAGCAGGCAATTACTGGCAAATCTGGAAGGCGACAGAAGGCTCCCCAGCGGACCCCATCGAGCATAAGGATTCAGGATATTATGTTCTTGTACCTGCTAAGGACATTAAAGCGATCGGGCGGAAGCATTATGAATACGGGAGGAAAGAACCGGTAGGCAGATAGGAAGATAGATTATGAAAATATGAAGCATTGATCATATAAATTTTAATTGGATATTCGTGTAGGAGAGGGCAAGAGGAGGATAGACATGACTAATAAAACTATGGAAAACTATATTGCTCAATTAGAAAGCAGAGTTAAATGGATTGAATCCTGTCAGAAGGACAGTGAAGCAGAAGAGAAAAAAACAGGAAAATTTCCTGCTGGATATTATCAATCTGCATCAGAGCTTCTTACATTAAAAACCGTGATTAGAGATTTAAAACATTTCGTTACAGCGACGCCATTTAGTTATTGGGATTGGGCATGAGGAGAAGGTAGGAGTGAATTTTAATATAAATTACAAATCAAAATTTATTGAGATCCCTATTTGTTTATTTGAAACAATTTATGGAATAAAGTTTCAGTGGGCATTAGAGCATTATGAAGAGTCTGAATATGTGTCTATTCCTTTATTTAAGTTTAATTCTGGGATTGGTACTAAAGTTGATGGAGTTCGAACTATGCTTCTAACTGATTTAATTGTTATGAAAAACTCTGTGGTGTGCTTTACGGAAACTGAAGGATATTGTTTTTTAGAGGACTAAACGAGTATAGAAAAGATAATAATTTTGCCTGTCCTGCTATTCTTGGTGAAAGCTTAATACAGGTTTATTAAGTTCTAGGTTCAATTCCTATAACCTTTGACAGGACAGGCATTCTTTAGGAAATAATCAGTAGGCAGATAGACAGATAGAAAGAAAGGAGACAGATAGATATGATATTGAAAGTTAGAATGATGACTCATGGGAAACCAGCTGCTTGGAGAATAATTGATAAAGTTAGAAGGGTGGATTGGGAATATGTAGATGCAACAGACGTTTTAAAGAAAAGAGCCGAGAAAGCAGGAATTGTGTTTATATGTTTACGTAAGGAAGATCCTAATGCGCCAGGAAGTAAGAAGGTGGCTGAGGTACGAATTATGTTTGAGGACGGAAATCAAGATATATTCTATACCGATGAAATGGTGTTTATTCTAAATGATAAGGGAAAGACTTGCGATACCATTAATCGTTAAATAATATCTACTGCCTACTGGTTGTTCATTTTAAGGAAAAGGGAGAGGTGATTTAAATGGAGTTAGAAGAAATAAAAAAATTAACAGAACAGGGAGAGGAAGAATATTTAGAAGATCTAGAAAAAGGAATCAGACCCGGCTTTGGCTCTCCTGGCGGTAAAAGATTTTTGGCTAAAACTATCGTCAGCTATATTCCAGAGCATAAGACTTATATAGAACCATTCATAGGAGGAGGGGCAGTATTTTTTGCTAAGGAGCTGAGTAAGGTAGAAGTCATAAATGATCTAGATAAAGAAATTACTTTCGCTTATAGGTTTATGAAGAATATAACGGATGAGCAATTTAAAGCACTTAAAAGTAAAAATTGGAAGGCCAGTAAGATATTATTTGAGAAATTAAAGAATCTGAAAACTGATGATCCCCTAGAAAAATTCAGAAAAATAGTGTATCTAAAAAAATTAAGCTACGGAGAATCTGGTAAAAATTATGACCAGACTAATGAAGGCCGGGATTTAACTAATGGATTGGACAGTTTATTAAAAATAAAAGAAAGATTAAAAAATGTAAAGATAGAAAATAATGATTATAAAAAGAGCATTAACTATGATTCTAAAGAAACTTTTTACTATTTAGACCCGCCATATACTGAAACAAATAATGTAGGTAATATAGATCTGGCGGATTTGCATAAATTTTGTAAAAATTTAAGGGGTAAATTTATCCTAAGCCTCAATAACATTAAAAAAAATGTAGATATATTTAAGAACTTTAATATTAAAAAAGTCAAAGTATCTCAACAAATGTTTACTGGTGGTTCACAAATGCAGATGAGAACAGAACTCCTTATTTCTAATTTCCCACTTAAGAAAGAAAATATTTATTTAGCTAAAAGTGATGAGGTATTAATTGAAGACCTCCCTTCATTTGTGTGGATACCTGAGTTCATAAATATTGCCGGGTCTCTCTTTTACGAGAGGGAGAATGATCGAAAGCCTAATGATATCGATATCATAGTAAGAGCAAAAGAAGAAGACGATAAATTTACGATAACTTTGGATAAATCTCTAAGACTAAAGATAGATAGGATCTTGGAGCAGAGAGTAGGAAAGATGTCCGGAAAATGGTTAACTCCGGAATGGCTGGGATCAACTTTCGGGCCCAACTGGAGATACCAGACCGGCTGGGATTTAGTATTAGTGCCCCATCAGCCGCAGGAGATTAGAGAGATGAACGAGCCGGAGTTTGCCGAAGAGTTTTATAAAGAAGAAAACTATGAGGAATTTTGTGATTTTGGGAGCGGGCACTTCTCTAAATTTGTTATGGAACATCCTGAATTTGATTCTGAGGAATTTAGAGAGTATGTGATTGTTCATAATAAAGCGGACCGGGACTCTGGAGAATTAGAAGATATTGCTGCATCTGAGATCCTAAGACTCGCAAAAGAATTTGCCCAGGAGAAGGATA
>NMQN01000664.1 GCA_003575245.1 Candidatus Atribacteria bacterium 1244-E10-H5-B2
CTCTCCCGGGCAATGTTTTTAAAATTCATAAATATTCCATCAGCATAAGGTTGGTGTATATGATCTTTAAGAATCAGATTTTCCTCTACGGTAAAATTTTCATTTTAACTATTTATTTTGAAAGGATATGCTATTTCTCGAATTTTCTTCTATCTTCGCCGGTTCTTCTATCCTGGCCACTTCTGCATTCAGGTTCTTTGTGATTTGGGTCATTAAATTTTCTGCGGTTTTCCCCTGATCTTCTTTCTTCTCCAGTACGGCGCTCTTCTTTCTTTTCCATATTGTTTTCTCCTCTTTTAATTTACCTGTTTAATATTTTTTAAATACTATGATTAAAGTTCTACAAGGGTGACGCAAAATCCTTCTTTTTTGAGAGAAAAGTTTTCGGTTTTCGGTTTACAATTGAAAAACATGAGATGAGGATGCAAGTTGCAAGAGTTTAAAATTCATTAATTGATCGATTAAATTAGTCATTAGTGAATAGTAGATAGTCGTTAGTAGGAAATGTAGGGGCCTGATTCATCAAACCCGTTTATCCCCGTAGGACAGGTATTCCCCTTTTTCATGAGGACAGACCCACATGTCTAAACATCCCCCCACTTTAACCCTCCCTCCTCAAGAGGGCGGGGATTTGGGGAATAATGCTAATTTACCGATTAAATTCCGGAGGGGAGAATAGAAATTGTCCCCCGATAAAAGAGAGATTTGATATTAAAACCATATTTACATTGACAGGCTTGAGGATAATATGTAAAAATAGTATGCATATCATATTTTAAAAGAAAAAAGATAAGAGTAAGCAATAAATTAGGGGATATAAAAATAATAAGTGGGCGAAAATAAATATGAATGATAGCGAAAACAATATGAATAATATCATAGAAGTTAAAAGTTTGGGGAAAAAGTTTGGCGATTTAGAAGCAGTTAAAAATATCAGCTTCGAAGTTAAAGAGAGAGAGATATTCGGCTTTTTAGGACCTAATGGAGCAGGAAAAACTACCACTATAAATATGCTTTGTACCATACTCAAGCCAAGCCATGGTACCGCCAGCGTAAACGGATATTCTATAATTAACTCGCAAAATGAAGTAAGGAAAAGTATCGGTATAATCTTTCAGGAAAATACCCTGGATGAAAAACTCACCGCCAATGAAAATCTTCTATTACACTGCCGATTTTATAAAGTCCCCAAAAAAGAGAGAGAAACCAGAATAAAAGAATCGCTTAATATAGTAGAACTCAGCGATAAAAGAAATAAAATTGTAGAAACTTTTTCAGGAGGCATGAAGAGGAGATTGGAGATTGCCCGGGGTCTGCTGCATTACCCGAAAGTACTTTTTTTAGATGAACCAACTTTAGGCCTTGACCCTCAAACCAGGGCCCATGTATGGGAATTTATTTTGAAATTAAAAGAAAAAGCCGGCATTACTATGTTTTTAACCACTCATTATATGGAAGAAGCAGAAATATGTAGCCGCGTGGCTATTATCGATTACGGTAAATTGATTGCCTTAGATACCCCGGATGAGCTGAAAAGTAGAGTGGGTGGAGATATTATAGAAATATCTACCTTGGATAATAAAGCTTCCAAGAAAGAAATAGAAAACAAATATAATAAAGAGGTAACCGAAAACCAGAAAATCCTTTCTTTTAAGGTGGACAAAGGTCATAAATTTTTAGTCAGTTTTATAAAAAGTTTTAAAACTCCAATTAAAAGCATTAATTTAAGAAGGCCTACCTTGAATGATGTCTTCTTGAAATTAACCGGCAGACAGATAAGAGATGAAGAAATCTCGGCAAGAGATTTATTGAAAAAAAGAATGAAAATGCATGGATAGAATGAGATAGAAGTTAACAGTTAGGAGAAAATAAGATGGAAGAAATTTTCGCCCTCTGGCAGAGAGATATAATAAGGTTTTTTAGAGATAAAGCAAGATTTTTTGGTTCTTTTGCTATGCCCTTCCTATTTCTAATTATATTCGGAAGTGGTATGAGCGGCTCCATAAGGTCATTGCTCAAGGGTGCAGATACTCCTTCTGCTATGGCAAGTTTTGATTATGTAAAATTTATGTTCCCCGGCATTATTGGGATGGTGATTTTTACTACCTCAATCTTTTCAGCACTTTCAGTGGTACAGGATAGAGAATTTGGATATTTAAGAGAGATACTGGTTTCACCGGTAAAAAGAAGCTCTATTGCTATTGGCAAAGTATTGGGAGGAACTACTATCGCCGTTATACAGGGATTGCTTATGTTTGTCTTTGTTCCCTTTATCGGCTTGAAAATAAATCTATCCATTATGATAAAACTAATCCCCGCTATGTTCTTGGTAGCTTTTACCCTTTCTTCCATAGGTCTTCTGCTTGCCAGTTCCTTAAAAACTTCAGCGGGATTTCAAATGGTAGTGCAAATTTTAATTTTTCCTATGCTCTTTTTATCGGGAGCATTCTTTCCGATAACCGGACTACCGGCATGGATGAATTTTCTGGTAACTATAAATCCGCTCACCTATTCTGTAGATATGTTTAAGAAAATAATATTAGAAGCAGATAAATTAGATCCCCTATTAAGGCAGGCAATGGGACTTAACCTAACTGTTCTTGGGCATCAAGTAACTATATTTAATGAAGCCCTCTTTATTTTAATATGCGGTATCATTTTTATCACTTGTGCGTTAAAGAAAAAGGGGATTGAATTTTGCTGGCAACGTAAAGAAAATGAAACTTGTGAAAAATGGAGAAAGCATAGAGAATTTAGTAAATGGGTTGATTCTTTCAAATGTTATCAGAAGTTGGAAGATAATATTGCTTTCATTCAAAAGAATGGAGTTAATGAGTTTGAAAAGATACAAAAAACAAGAGAAAACTTATTAAAAGAGATGTTACAAGAATTTAATGAAGGATGCTCCAAAAGTTATTATTGTATTGCCGCAGCAGTTTTAGAGATTGAAGAATTAGAGGAGGCATTTACTAAAGCGAAGAAAGATTCTACTGGTTTAGAAATTAAAGGCAAATCCAAGGTTCTCCACTCGATATTGGATGAAATTGCTGGGAGAAAAAATTATTATTTAAAATTAAGAAAATGAAAAAATTGAGGATTCTTGAAGAGAAGACGGTTAACACTAATGTTAGAACTTAGCAGTAAATACAGGGATAAAGAACAAGGAAAATGAAAAGTGAAAAAGGACATTTAAGAAAATCACACAAACATCGTGATGACTTAACGGGTGAGTACGCTTTCGGCGATATGGGCCAGCTAATTCTCCTGGTTGTCTTTCTCGTTGTATGGATTGCGGACTCATTTGTATTCAAATATTCTACTTTTTTAACTCAATACGTATCTAATTATATACGTGTTCCAATCGCTCTAATTATATTAGTAATATCCGGATTATTGGCTTGGGCTGGTCTAAAAATAGTATTTGGAGAGACAAGAGAAGAACCACAGATAATTACAACTG
Organism: Candidatus Atribacteria bacterium 1244-E10-H5-B2; assembly: GCA_003575245.1. The sequence goes on from NMQN01000664.1 coordinate 3,461, forward strand.
GCGTATTTTCTATTGTACGTCATCCGATATACCTTGGTTCAATACTACTTTATCTAGGGCTCATTTTATTAACCTTATCTCTCCTTCCGGTTTTGGTGTGGATTTTAATTATAATATTTTATTATATGATCTCACGGTATGAAGAAAAACTTCTAACCCAAAGGTTTGGGTCGGCATATGAAGAGCATAAGAAGAAAGTGTCTATGTTACTCCCGATTAAATTGCCATATTAAAGTAATACAAAATTACTAATTTAAAATAAAACATAAAAAAATAAAGGAGAGTGATTTGCATGCAGGTACAATTGATTGTGGCTATTATTGTGGCTATTTTAGCTGTTGTTTTTGCCCTTCAAAATGCGGTTCCTATTACGGTAAGTTTTCTAACCTGGAGATTTGAAAGTTCATTAGCCCTGGTGCTTTTGATTACTGTTGCCCTGGGAATTATAATAAGTTTATTGGTCTCAGTGCCTTCGATGATAAGGACAAGGAGGATAATTTCCGGTCAAAAGAAGAAGATTCAAGAATTAGAGAGCAGCCTTCAAGGAGAGAGCGAAAGTAAAATAGAAGAAGAGAATGGAATAAAAATAGAAGAGAAAATTAAAAGCGAAGAATCAGAACTACCTTTAGAATAATCCTCCCCATTTTTCCCTAAATCAACCATTGATTTTTTTAAAGGAAAAGAAGGATTTATAATTTTTATAAAGTATCTAAGGAGTGAATTATGAGGAAAAATAAAGTAAAAGAGAAACTTCTAAGGGGAGAATCAGTATTAGGAATTTGGCAGGGCATTAATTCAATAGATCTTGCTGAAATGTCAGGTTATTCAGGATATGATTTTATTATTTTAGATACAGAACATGGACCAATGTCTGCTGAATCCTGCATGCCTTTGATTTGTGCAGCTGAACGAACTAATATTGTGCCAATAATTAGAGTAAGTGAAATTCAAAAAACATATATTTTAAAGGCATTAGATGTGGGGGCTATGGGAATTATCTTTCCTATGGTCAGCACTTTAGAAGAGGCTAAAAGAGCTGTATCTTTATCTAAGTACATTCAAAGAGGGGATCAAAAAAGAGAACGATTCAGAGGATTAATAAATGTTAGCCGGGCAGCTGGATATGGCATAACTGTCGACGAAAAAAGCCACATTGAGACTTCCAATAAAGAGATTATACTAATTGTTCAATTTGAAACTAAAGAAGCAGTTGGTAATCTGGATGAAATCCTCAAGCTCGAAGAGATAGATGTAGTTTTTATTGGAGCTGTTGATTTATCCCAATCATTAGGTTTTCCCGGAGAATATAATAATCCGATTGTAAAAAACATCATAAAAGAGGCAATTAAAAAGATAGTAAATTCGGGTAAAGCAGCTGGTGTGGTAGCTTCATCACCTGATTCGATAAAATACTGGATTGAATTAGGGGTAAAGTTTATTACTTGTCACCAAACTATGATTTTAGCGGAAGCATTAGGTAATTTTGTAAATAGCTTTAATAAAGTTGTTCATGATTGATAAAAAACATATCTAACAAAAAACCATCATTCCTTTGGTATTTTGCTGAAGGGTTTTTATATAAAGAATAGTAATTGTTCCATTTTTTTCTTTTAACTTTCTTATTATAACCCTTCCAATCCTCTATCCATAGATGAACTAATCAGGATAGCTGATAAGAAGATGTACGAAGACAAAAAGGATAAGAAGCATAAGAAGGAATAGTTAATAAAATAAATTAATTTATCGAAGGACCGTCTCCTGATAAGTTTTGTTTTAATATTTCTAAAAATATTTCTACTATTTTAGGGTCGAACTGAGTTCCCTTTCCTCCTTTAAGTTCCTGGATAACTGTTTCTTCGGTTAGGGCTTTACGGTAAGGTCGGTCGGATTTCATGGCATCATAGGCATCAGCTACGGCCAGGATACGGGCACCAAGGGGAATATTTTCTCCGGATAATCCATCCGGATAACCTTTGCCATTATACCATTCGTGATGGTGTTTGATAAATGGCCTGATTGGTTGTAATAATTCTATAGGTTGAATAATACCCTCACCAACAACGGTGTGTTTCTTGATTTCATCGTATTCCTCGCCGGTTAAACCATTAGGATTATTCAAAACAATTCCTCTTACTCCAATCTTTCCGATATCGTGCAGGATTGCGGCATACCTTAATGATTCTATTTCTTCTTCCGGTAGACCCAACTTTTGGGCAATTAATACTGCGTATTCCATAACTCTTGCTGAATGGCCATGGGTATAAGGGTCTTTCGCTTCTATGGCCTGGGCTAATGCCTTTACTATTTCAAAATAACTGTCCTGAATTTTTTGATATAAGCGGGAATTATTAATAGCGACTGCCGCCCCCTCAGAAAAGGACTTTAGTAAGTTTATTATATCAGGGCTAAGGGAAGTATTTTCTAAATTTATAACCCCTGTTACTTTATCTTCTACAATTATAGGAATTATTAAAAGTTGTTTTATCCGCCTACGAATTACCTTTATTTTTGAAAAATGCTTGTCATTTTCTAAGTCTTCAATATATAAGAACTTTTTGTTCTTAACCACCCAACCGATAGTATTTTCATTTTCGTCAAAAGTAATCTTATTAATGTTTTTTTCACTCTTATCATAGGGAATTTTAATAGAGAAAATATGTTTCTTTTCATCTAAAAGCATAATTGAGCCCCTGCCCGCACCGCTTATTTTAACAGAAAAATCTAAAATAGTTTGTAAAATATCATCGAGTTTTAATGTTGAGCTAATAGTTCGGGAGATCTGATAAAGCACGGATAATTGGTCTTTAGATTTTTTTAACTCTCTGGTTCGTAAGCCAACCTTCTCTTCTAACCTGCTACCCCATTCTTCTAACTCTTTTTTGGCTTGCGCTAATTCAGCACTTCTTTGCCTTAACTTCTGGGTGAAATTTTTCCCGGTAAAAAAGATCAAAAAAAATGTAAGTCCGATTAATAAGGTGGTAATTATAACATATTGGCTATCTTTATAAAGGTAAGGAGTTAATTTAAAAAATCCCACATATGGAATAATATCAAAATATTCCAGTAAAACTATCGAGCTGTAACAAGTAAAACCAAAAAGGGCAATAATTAATCCTTCTCTTGGAGTAGATAAAATGCTTGAATAAAGTATAATAATAATAAAAAAGATACAACCAATCCACAATATACCGCCTGTATAGTGGAAAATACCGGTCACAAATAACAAGGCTGCGATATAGTTAGCAAAATGTATTCTTTTTATTAACTTAGGTTTCATTCTTCTTTTTTTTAAGATGTATTGAACCAAATACAGATAGAGAAAACACCCTGAAAAAAGAAAAAAAAGTTCATTATAAATAGGAATTTTGAAAAAATATTTCGAAACTAAAAAAGCAATAAGAAATATCAATAGCATAATGTAGCCAATAGTAAGAGCAGTTATCATGTTTGTTTTTAGATTTTTAAGTTCTTCGTTTTCAGGTTCTTGATTTAAATCCATAACCTTTCCTCTTAACTGTATAAGGTTTTAATAAAATTTAATAATAATTTATTGAGTATAGTAAAACTAAATATAGTATACTACACATTTTTTAAAAATCCTTCTTTTTTCCAATATTTTCTGAAATTTTGTCAGCTATCAATTAATCGGAGGATAAAAGAGCGAGAAATAAATTGACATTACAAATATAATTTTTTAGCACTATAATATTAACAATATAAAAATAAAATCTGCCAATCATATAATTCTAGATAGTGGGAATAAAGAGAAGGCTAAAAAATATAAGCCCTAAAATGATAAAGTGGAATATATGAAAGGTATAGAAAAAACTAAAGAGCAATTAATAGATGAATTAGCAATATTGCGCCAATAAATTACTGAATTACAGAAATCAGAAATTAAACACCGGCAGATAGAAGAATCCCTACGGGATAGTGAGGAAAAATTTCGAATTCTGGTAGAAATGGCTACTGTGCGACACAACTGGTACCTTACCAGCGGGTTAACATCTTTGGCACTAAAGGGCGGATTGAAATAGAAATACCTTTCAATGCTCCGTCTGACCGGCCGTGCAGAGTATGGTATGGAGATGGTAACAGGATTGAAGAGGTTGTCCTGGAAGTTTGTGACCAGTATACAATTCAGGGAGACCTGTTTTCCCGGGCAGTGCTGGAAGATAGAGATGTCCCGGTACCGCTGGAAGATGCTGTGGCGAATATGCAAGTGATTGACGCACTCATCAGCAGTGCCAGAAACTCAAGCTGGGTTAACCTTAAGACAGACACCACTACTTTTTAGTTACTGCGGCTGAATTTTATAGTAGCCAGAGTGATAAAAATGATACCGCATATTAAAATAAAGAGGGCTTCATTAAATATAGTTACTTGATGCCCAAGAACAGTTAGGTTAAGTCCCATTGCCTGCCTTAATAGGGGATCTAATTTATCTGCTTCTAATATTATTTTCTTAAACATATCTACAGAATAGGTGAGCGGATTTATAGTTACCAGAAAATTCATCCATGCCGGTAGTCCGGTTATCGGAAAGAATGCTCCCGATAAAAAGAGCATAGGAAAAATTAAAATTTGCACTACCATTTGAAATCCCGCTGAAGTTTTTAAGGAACTGGCAAGCAGAAGACCTATGGAAGAAAGGGTAAAAGCTACCAAGAACATAGCGGGGATTAGTTTTATCATAATGGATAGATTTATTTTCAAGCCGATAAAGGGAACAAAGACAAACATAAGCAATCCCTGTATAACGGCGATAGTAGTTCCTCCCAATACTTTGCCAATAGCAATAGAGCTTCTTTTTACCGGTGAAACCAGTATCTCTCTTAAATATCCAAATTCTCTATCCTGTACCACTGAAAGTGCTGAAAAGATTGAGGTAGTAAAAATCACCATCCCAATAATGCCGGGGAACATAAATTTTACATAATCAAAACTTGCCATAGCAGAAGGAGTATCTGCACCCTTGAGCAATGACCTTATGGAGCCGCTCATACCACTTCCGAATATAATTAGAAATAGGAAGGGCATAGCAAAAGAACCAAAAAATCTTGCTTTATCTCTAAAAAACCTTATTATATCTCTCTGCCAGAGGGCGAAAATTTCTTCCATCTTATTTTCTCCTAACTGTTAACTTCTATCTCATTCTATCCATGCATTTTCATTCTTTTTTTCAATAAATCTCTTGCCGAGATTTCTTCATCTCTTATCTGTCTGCCGGTTAATTTCAAGAAGACATCATTCAAGGTAGGCCTTCTTAAATTAATGCTTTTAATTGGAGTTTTAAAACTTTTTATAAAACTGACTAAAAATTTATGACCTTTGTCCACCTTAAAAGAAAGGATTTTCTGGTTTTCGGTTACCTCTTTATTATATTTGTTTTCTATTTCTTTCTTGGAAGCTTTATTATCCAAGGTAGATATTTCTATAATATCTCCACCCACTCTACTTTTCAGCTCATCCGGGGTATCTAAGGCAATCAATTTACCGTAATCGATAATAGCCACGCGGCTACATATTTCTGCTTCTTCCATATAATGAGTGGTTAAAAACATAGTAATGCCGGCTTTTTCTTTTAATTTCAAAATAAATTCCCATACATGGGCCCTGGTTTGAGGGTCAAGGCCTAAAGTTGGTTCATCTAAAAAAAGTACTTTCGGGTAATGCAGCAGACCCCGGGCAATCTCCAATCTCCTCTTCATGCCTCCTGAAAAAGTTTCTACAATTTTATTTCTTTTATCGCTGAGTTCTACTATATTAAGCGATTCTTTTATTCTGGTTTCTCTCTCTTTTTTGGGGACTTTATAAAATCGGCAGTGTAATAGAAGATTTTCATTGGCGGTGAGTTTTTCATCCAGGGTATTTTCCTGAAAGATTATACCGATACTTTTCCTTACTTCATTTTGCGAGTTAATTATAGAATATCCGTTTACGCTGGCGGTACCATGGCTTGGCTTGAGTATGGTACAAAGCATATTTATAGTGGTAGTTTTTCCTGCTCCATTAGGTCCTAAAAAGCCGAATATCTCTCTCTCTTTAACTTCGAAGCTGATATTTTTAACTGCTTCTAAATCGCCAAACTTTTTCCCCAAACTTTTAACTTCTATGATATTATTCATATTGTTTTCGCTATCATTCATATTTATTTTCGCCCACTTATTATTTTTATATCCCCTAATTTATTGCTTACTCTTATCTTTTTTCTTTTAAAATATGATATGCATACTATTTTTACATATTATCCTCAAGCCTGTCAATGTAAATATGGTTTTAATATCAAATCTCTCTTTTATCGGGGGACAATTTCTATTCTCCCCTCCGGAATTTAATCGGTAAATTAGCATTATTCCCCAAATCCCCGCCCTCTTGAGGAGGGAGGGTTAAAGTGGGGGGATGTTTAGACATGTGGGTCTGTCCTCATGAAAAAGGGGAATACCTGTCCTACGGGGATAAACGGGTTTGATGAATCAGGCCCCTACATTTCCTACTAACGACTATCTACTATTCACTAATGACTAATTTAATCGATCAATTAATGAATTTTAAACTCTTGCAACTTGCATCCTCATCTCATGTTTTTCAATTGTAAACCGAAAACCGAAAACTTTTCTCTCAAAAAAGAAGGATTTTGCGTCACCCTTGTAGAACTTTAATCATAGTATTTAAAAAATATTAAACAGGTAAATTAAAAGAGGAGAAAACAATATGGAAAAGAAAGAAGAGCGCCGTACTGGAGAAGAAAGAAGATCAGGGGAAAACCGCAGAAAATTTAATGACCCAAATCACAAAGAACCTGAATGCAGAAGTGGCCAGGATAGAAGAACCGGCGAAGATAGAAGAAAATTCGAGAAATAGCATATCCTTTCAAAATAAATAGTTAAAATGAAAATTTTACCGTAGAGGAAAATCTGATTCTTAAAGATCATATACACCAACCTTATGCTGATGGAATATTTATGAATTTTAAAAACATTGCCCGGGAGAG
>NMQN01000520.1 GCA_003575245.1 Candidatus Atribacteria bacterium 1244-E10-H5-B2
ACCCAGGAAATAACTTCACTAAGCAGCTGAAAGGTCTTTTCCCCTGAGCGGTAATCCGGTAGATTCAGCAGAGTATCAGCGGAAATAATCCCTATTAAATCTACATTATTAAAATCCACTCCCTTTAACACCATCTGGGTACCTATCAATATATCGGTATTTCCCTGATTGAATTCTTCCAGGATTTGCCGATAATCATCATCTTTAATTAACGAATCCCGATCCAGGCGCCTTATTTCAGCCCGGGTGAACATCTTCCTGATTTCACTCTCTAATTTTTGAGTTCCCATCCCCAGGGGGCGAATCTCTTTACTGCCGCATTTAACGCAAACATCGGTTACTTTTGCCCTTTTTCCGCAGTTATGGCAAATCAGCTGAGCCCTTTTTTGAATATCTAAATGATAAGAAAGAGAAGTGTTGCAATCGGGGCATTTAGGTATATGGCCGCACTGGCTGCAAATCATAAAACTGGAGAAACCCCTCTTGTTTAAAAAAAGTACGACCTGCCTTTTGTTCTTTAAGCTTCTGGAAATGGCTTGCTGAAGTTCATAGCTTATTATCTTTTTTTTGGACTTTTCCTGGGTCATATCTATTATGGTTTTTTTTAATAGATTTTCTCTTTCCCCTCCGGTGTTCAGCTCCGCCTCCAGAAAATTATTTTCATGTACATTCCAGTAAGATTCCATCGACGGCGTTTCACTGCTCAGAATCAGAGGGATGTTCTCCAATTTTGCTCTTTTTAGAGCCACTTCCCGGGCATTATAGCGAGGAGACCTTTCTTCTTTGTACAGGCTGCTATGTTCCCGCTCCACGATAATCAATCCTAATCTGTCAAAGGGCACGAATATGGATGACCTCATCCCCAGGGCTATATTTACCTGAGAATTTCTTATTTTAATCCATTTCTGATATTTGGCCTTCTGGTCTATCTTTTCATCAAAGACTACCATATTATCCTTAAATTCTTTTTCCAGCAGACCGGCTAATTCCGATAGATGAGATTCGTTAGGAGCTAATATAATGGCCTGCCTCCCTACTTTCAGGGTCTTTCGGATACAACTTAAATAGACTTTCATCCTGCTGCTAAAATCGTTTCCGCGGATTAGAACTGTTTTAAACTTTTTACTATTTATAATATTTTCTATATTTTTTAAGTGGGGTCTTTCTTTTACTTCTTCTGCAGAAAATATAATTTCATTATCCGAGGATTTATTATCTTCGGGCAGCCGGTGGGAGTTTGGGGGCGAAATATCTGTTATATCGAATTTGTTAAGCCAGGCCCTGCGGGTCTTGGGAATAGCATAATTTAAGATCTTTTCCCAGGAACAGAGATAATAATTAGAAATCCATTTGGTTAATCTGATTACCTGGGGAGTGAGGAGAGGTTTTTTATCGGTTATTTGCCGGACGCTTTTTAAGTTTTTAACATCCGATTCCGCTAAAAATCCCACTAGGCATCCGGTAGTCACCTTACCCCGGAAAGGTATGGTCACTCTCGAGCCGAGGGATATCCGGTCTTTTAAATCCTGGGGAATACAGTAGTGAAATATTTTATCAAAATTAAATTCCAAGATCACTATTTCGGCATATTTCTTTTCACCATGCATATTAATAAACTCATTAATTCCATTATTCACTTTATTTTTAAAATTTCATCTAAGATTTTTTCGGCCATATCAATTTTAGTCATAAGGTATAATTCCCAGGTGGTTCCTTTGCTGTTTATCAGTCTGGCTCTATTTTTATCTGAGCCAAATCCGGCTTCTTTTGCCGATATATCATTAGCGACAATTAGATCTAATCTTTTTTCCTTCAATTTTTTAAGGGCATTGTCCACCAAATTTTCCGTTTCAGCGGCGAATCCGATCAATATTTTATCTCCCTTTTTCTTTCCTAATTCATAGAGGATATCGGGAGTTCTTTCCAGCTCGATAAGCGGATTTTCATTCTTTTCTTTTTTAATCTTTCCGACAAATACTTCTTTTGGCCGGAAATCGGCTACTGCGGCAGAAGAAATTACTATATCCGCCTCCGAAAAATATTTAAAAACTTCTTTTTTCATCTCTTCCGCAGATTCAATTGAAATTATGCTAATCCCCTTGGGAGCGGGTAAAGAGGTTGGTCCGGTTATCAAAATAACCCTTGCTCCTCTGGCCCGGGCAATCTTTGCTAAAGCGAATCCCATCTTGCCGGAAGAATAGTTAGAAATAAATCTTACTTTATCAATAGGTTCTCTGGTGCAGGAAGCAGTAACCAATACTGTCTTGCCCTGGTAATCATTTTTAAAGGTCAGGGCATACTCAACCGTATCTACTATATCTTCGATATTTGCTAATCTGCCCTCTCCTGTTTCGCCGCAAGCCAATCGGCCATATTCTGAATCGATAAACTCATAACCTAAGGCAGTTAATTTTTCTACATTCTGCTGATACAAGGGGTTGGATATCATGTTATTATTCATTGCCGGGGCAAAGATGACTTTCGCTTTGGAAGCCATCACTGTAGTGGTTAACATATCATCGGCGATACCGTTGGCAATTTTACCGACAATATTTGCCGTAGCCGGGGCAATCAATATCAGGTCAGCCCATCCGGCAAGAGAGATATGTTTTATTACTATCTTATCATTGGTAGAAAACAGGTTATCTATTGTCGGGTTCCCGGAAAGAGTAGAAAAGGTTAAAGGCTGAATAAATTTGGTAGCAGATTCGGTCATAATTACAAAAACATCTGCGCCTTTTTTCTTTAATAAACTCACTATCTCCGCTGCCTTATAAGCAGCTATGCTTCCGGTAACTCCCAGAAGTATTTTCTTCCCTTTTAACACTTTTTTACCTCTTTTTTTCGTATATCGTATTGCGTATTGCGTTAAAGAAACCAGGATTCAAGTGTAGGGGCACAATGAATTGTGCCCTTCCTATTTATTGTCCTTTGGTTATCATGGGCACGATGCATCGTGCCCCTACATCTGTTGTCATTCCCATACCTTATGTCATTATTTAATCATTTAATAAGCCTTCAGACTTTCCAGGTTCTTTATCTTCATCAAATCTTTCTTCAGCTTTTGCAGGTTTTTCAAGTTCATCAGATAATTCTTCAGATTTTTCAGGTTCTTTAACTTTATCAGATATGTCATCAGATTCTTCAAATTTTTCAGGTTCTTTAACTTTATCAGATATGTCATCAGATTCTTCAAATTTTTCAGGTTCTTTAACTTTATCAGATATGTCATCAGATTTTTCAGGTTTTTCAGGTTCATTTAATGAGTCTTCAGGTTTTGCAGATTTTTCATCTCCATTAAATATCTCTTCAGCCTTTAAAGGATCCTTTTTTTCTTTAATGAATACTTTTCCTGCTTTTATCTCCTCTAAGGCAATCATGGTAAACTTCCTATGTTTGGATTTCACCAAAGGTTTAGCTCCTGTTTTCAACTCTTTTGCTCTTTTTGCTATCATTATTGATAATAAATATTTATTATTTTCCATGTTTATTTCTTACCCTTCCTCTTGCTAAAAATATACTATTTTACAACCAATATTCATTTTTTGTAATTTGCTATTTTGCACCTTTCGGCAACTATTATAGACTCTATTTTCTTTAGAGCGGTTTTTATATTATCATTCACTACCAGGTAATTATAATTTTTTTTATATTTTATTTCAATACGGGCATCTTTTAATCTTTTTTCCAGGGCCTTTTCTCTCTCAGTATTTCTTTTTCGCAATCTATCCTCTAAATCCTTCCAGGTTGGAGGAGCTATAAAAATAAAAATACCATCAGGGAATTTCTCCTTTACTTGCATAGCACCCTGAACATCTAATTCCAGCAGGACATCTCTCCCTTTTTGAAGTTCTTCTATTAAAAATATTTTAGGCGTACCCTTGTAATCTCCATGGACAATAGCCCATTCTACAAATTTATTTTCTTCTATCCTCTTTTTGAATTCATCTACTGTTACAAAATAATAATCCTTGCCTTCTATTTCACTCTTTCGGGGAGGACGGGTATTCACCGACACAGAATATTCTAAATCAGGGAAAATATTAAACACCTTTTCCCTTAAAGTACCTTTACCTACGCCTGATGGGCCGGAGATAACAAACAGCAAACCCTTGCTTGATCGAGTATCGAGTATCGAGTATCGAGTATCGTGTTTGGAGATAAAAGATAGTAAGTGTTTACCATTATCAGTCATGATTATAGTTTCCTATTTTGGAGTATTTTCTTTTAATTTGAAATTTTGTCCGCTATATTCGGTGAATCTATTAGCAATGG
>NMQN01000191.1 GCA_003575245.1 Candidatus Atribacteria bacterium 1244-E10-H5-B2
ATAAATGGATTTATAAAAACGCGGGTAAGAGATCTGATGGGCACTTTTTAGGTTCTTATCCTGTAAATTTACCTCAAGGTATTGACCGGGCAATAGTTATAGCCATAGAGATGGACCCTGTAGGATTATCTACTACTCCTACTTTACCCGCCTGTGCTGCTACCGGCTTAGGATATTCTAAGATGGCTTTTATTGTTTCCTGTCTGGGAGAGTTTATAAGAAATTTAGGCTACCAGGCTATTCAATGCGGTAATGATACAGCCCTAAGTATTCCTCTAGCTGTTGATGCCGGTCTGGGTGCGTTAGGGCGAAATGGTTTGTTGGTTACTCCGGAATATGGTTCGGGGGTTAGGATTTGCAAGATTTTTACTGATTTACCTTTAGCTCTTGATAAAGCAAATTTTAATTTTATCTCTAAGCTCTCTAATTTTTGTAAAAAATGTTATCAATGTGCTGAAATTTGCGAAACTAAAGCAATTTCCTTTAAACCGGAACCGGATTTTAAAGGAGATACCATTTCCAATAATCCGGGTGTAAAAAAGTATTATATCAACCCGGAAAAATGTTTTGAGTTTTGGGCAGAAAACACTAGTGATTGCTCCAAATGTATTACCATCTGTCCCTTTTTCAATATTGAAAACCACCTAACCGCAGATAAATTCTGGAAAGAATAATTTAGTCCCTATTGATAACTAAGTCTTTTAAATAAAATTTAGGTTATTATGGAAAATATTTTTATCTATGAAATATTTAAAAATGTAGATATTGCTATTTAAATATTTGGAAAGGAAGGAATAGAAAATGTGGAAGGAATTTAAAAAATTTGCCATGCGGGGAAATGTAATTGATATGGCTGTTGGAATTGTTATTGGTACAACCTTTGGGGTAATTGTAAAATCGCTTGTCTCTGATGTCATCATGCCTCCTATTGGTATGATATTAGGCAAAGTAGATTTTGCCAATCTTTTTATAATTCTAAAAGAGGGTAAGATTGCCGGACCATATGCTTCTCTAACCAGTGCTCAGGAAGCCGGAGCGGTTACCGTAAACTATGGTGTATTTGCGAATACAATTGTTAATTTCATCATAGTTGCCTTTGCACTGTTTCTTATCATTCGAGTAGTTAATAAAATAAAAGCTCAAGAAGAAACTCTGCCCTCAGAACCAACCACTAAAGATTGCCCATATTGCCTATCTCATATTCCAATTAAAGCAACACGATGCTCACATTGTACTTCTGAACTGGTTGCAGAATAAATACTGCAGCAATACAGCGTGCTGTGTTGAATGCGCTAAAAGGAAAAATGAAAAATAAAGATAAAAACCGGAAAGGAACAGATTTTGAAGTTAAGATATAAGATAATTACATTTTTATCATTCTTTTTGATATTCACTTCTCTTTTAATTTGTATAGCCGGTGCCGACACAAGTATTCGGGAAGAGATAAATCAGTTCCCGGGATTTTCGGGAGTACTGATAAGAGACTTAAACACTCAGGAAGTACTATTTTCTCATAATGAAGATAAACTTTTCACTACGGCATCTCTTACTAAAATATTTACTCTGCTGGCAGCTCTGGAAATCTTTGATGAGGAGCAGTACGCTTATCCCACTTCCTTCTATTTTTCCAGCACTGTTCCCGGAGAGATAAACGGAAACCTGTATGTAGTAGGCAGCGGAGACCCCACTCAATCCCCGGAAGTTATCAGAAAGATAGCAGATGATCTGGCGCAAAAGTATAGCATCAAGCATATCTCTGGAGATATTGTATTGGATAATTCAAAGTTCTTGCCTGAAGAGTTTTTAGGAAGGGGATGGATGTGGGATGATAAGAACCCTCTGATCGGAACATTAACTGTAACGGGATATAAGGTCAAAGAAAAACAAAATTCTTATCTCAATACTATGCCCCTGCTCTGGGGAAAGATTTTTTCTCAGGAGCTATTCAGAAAAGGAGTAAAAATAGATGGGAATATCCGGATTGGAAAGACCAAGGAGAATCTACGGGTAAAGTATATTTATTATTCTGATACTCTGGATAAAATACTGGCTTATATGATGAAAAAGAGTGATAATCAAAGTGCTGAAAATATTTTTCGTACCCTGGCTCTAATGGATAATCCTGAGGAAATATCCACTATTGCTCGGGCTATTGCTTCTTTAGAAGAGGTTATTGATACGACCCTGGGGTTGAAATGGGGAAAGGAGTATATCCTTGTGGACGGCTGCGGGCTCTCTGAATATAATCTTATGACCCCCGCTCATCTGGTAAAAGCAATTTCCTATCTTTACCAAAAGTATGATTTTAAAATACTGGATTATTTTGCCAGTACCAAAGAGAGCGGGACTTTAAGAGAACGTCTGCCTTTTCAGGTATGGGGCAAGACCGGTACCTTATCCTCGGCTTCAGCATTGGCTGGATTATTAGAGACCAAAAATAAGAGATGGGTAGTCTTTTGTTTTATGGAAAATAATTTTATCTTTATAGAAGAAGAGAATGATCCCAAAATATTTGAAAATAGAATATTAAAGTACCTCTACGAAAATTTATAAGTTATTTTAACAACACCCCCCCTCCCTTTATCTCCTTTTACTTCTAATTATTATTTTATTCTTCATATATCCAAATAGAAGTAGAGAAAAACGGGCGAGATAATTAAAAAATAGATTATTAAAAAATTTGAGCTAAAAAAGAGGATTTTTTAAAATAATGTAGAATATTAATAAAGTAAAGGACGAATATTTTAGCAATGCTCACATTACAAAAATCATGTTTTTGAATATCTGTATAAAAATTAATAAATATCAATTTTTGCGGAGGTGTAATTTTAAAGATGAGAGACGAGGAAAGGACAAAAGACCAACTTGTTAAAGAATTACAAAAAATGCGTGAAAAAGTTGACGATTTAGAAGAAGTAAAACTTAAGTATAACCAGGTGGATAAAAAGCTTAAGCAAGCTTATAAAAAGTTAGTAAAATTTATAGAAGATACTGCCAATATTATTACCAAAGTAGTTGAAACAAGAGACCCCTACTCCACAGGGCACCCACAAAGAGTCTCTAAACTTGCTACTGTTATAGCCCAGGAGATGAAGCTTCCTCAGGATAAGATTGAGGGAACCAGGATTGCTTCCTTGGTTCATGATATTGGAAAGGTTAATTTACCCACTGAAATTATAAGTAAGCCCAATAAATTAATTGAAGTAGAATTTAATTTAATTAAAAATTATCCCAAAGTAGGTTACGATATCTTAAAAAAAGTAGATTTTCCCTGGCCTATTGCCGAAATTGTCTTTCAACATCAGGAAAAGATAGATGGTTCAGGTTATCCGAGAGGGTTAAAAGGTGATGAAATTTGTATAGAAGCAAAGATATTAGGGGTAGCAAATGTGGTGGAAGCAATATCTTCTTATAAATCTTACCGACCGGCTCTTAGTATTGGCGAAGCTTTAGCAGAAATTTCTAATAATAAGAATATTCTTTTTGACCCGGAAGTAGTCGATACCTGTATTAAACTTTTTAAAGAAAAAGGTTTTAAATTCTAATCGTAGCAGCACGGTATTGCCGTGGTAAATTTAAAACAATCTAAAGCTGGAACGCAAATAATTCTTTAGTGAACCAGGGATTGATGATTAAAAAATGTTTGCTTATTGTAGGAGATAAATAAGATGAGAAATGAGAATAAAACTAAAGACCAACTTATCCAGGAATTAGTAAAGATGAGAAAAAAGATTGCTGATTTGGAAGAGATAACAATTGAGGGAAAGCGGGTCAAGACGGAATTAAAGGAATCTGAGAAAAAATATAAAGATTTAGTTGAAGAGACCCCAATTGGCATAGCTAATATAGGTATTACAGGTAAAATTATCTACATTAACAAGAGATTAGAAAAGATCTCAGGTTATTCACGAGAAGAAGTAGTGGGTAAGGGTGTTTTTAAACTCGGTTTATTTTCTAATGAAATGCTAAAAATTTTAAAAGAACGATTAAAGGTTAGATTTAGATTAAGAGGAGGGTCAGTTCGCCTTCGTAGAGAGATTCATTTTAAACGCAAGGATGGAAAATGGATATGGATAGAGATAACAGCTAAGTTAATAAAAAAATGGGGAATCCCATCTAGTTTGCGAATTACTATGCAAGATATTACTGAGCGCAAAAAAGTAGAGGAAGAATTAAGAGATTCAGAAGAGCGTTTAAAGATATTATTCGATTACGCTCCTGATGCTTATTATATAAGTGATATAAGAGGTAAGTTTATTGATGGAAATA
>NMQN01000912.1 GCA_003575245.1 Candidatus Atribacteria bacterium 1244-E10-H5-B2
CCAGCGATTCCGGAGCCCACAATCAAAAAATCTGTATAAATTTTTTTAATTGTGGATAGGTCAAAATTAATTAAATAACGTGGGAACATTTGCGGTAACATCTATTGTTTTCCTTTCAGAAAAATATTATTTAATAGAACATTTAAATTATTAAGCTACTATGCTATTAAAACTAAAAGCTTAAAGTAGAAAGCGAAAAACCATAATTCAAAACTTAAAACTTTTTTAATATAGCATATAACTGATAGCGTATAGAGTGATTAGTAATAAGTAATAACTTAATAGTTTCAAGTTACAATTTACAAGTTTTTTCAATTTTGAATTTTAAGTTATAGTTTTGCGCTTTTCGCTGTAATACAAGATGCTATTCGCTGGATATTAAATACTATTTAACCAACCAACCAACTAAGATATTTCTATCATTCGATTTAATGCTTTTAAAGATTTTTTTCTTATATCCTCTGGTACTATTACTCGTGGTTCTAATTTTTTTAGAGAGTGTAGAACTTTTTCTAAGGTGATAAGTTTCATATTTTGACAGATCATATTTTCAGAGGCAGGAAAAAAATGTTTATTTGGGTTATTCTTTTTTAAAGGATGGAATATTCCCAGTTCTGTACCGATGATATATTCTTTAATCGGATTATTGCTGGCAAATTCAATAATTTCTCCGGTACTGCCGATATAGTCAGCCAGATTACATACTTCAGGGCGGCATTCAGGATGAACCAGGAGCAATGCTTGAGGGTGGAGTTTTTTGACTTTTATGACATCTTCTTTAGTTAAAATATTATGTACCGGACAAAATCCTTGCCAGGGAATGATTTTTCGTTTTGCTTTTCGAGCAACAAAATCAGCTAAATTTTTATCAGGAATAAATAGAATATCTCTTTCAGCAGGAATTGACCGAACAATTTGAACAGCATTAGCAGAAGTGCAACAGTAATCGCTTAAAGATTTTACAGTTGCTGATGAATTCACATAAGAAATCACTACTGCCTTACTTAGTTCCTTTATTTTGTTTTTTACTTTATCAGCTGGAGCCATATCAGCAAGAGGGCATCCAGCCTTAATTTCAGGAAGTAGAACAATTTTTTCTGGAGAGAGAATAGATGCAGTTTCCGCCATAAACTGAACTCCGCAAAATACTATAACTTTTGCTTTAGTTTTAACTGCTTGCTGGCTTAGGAAGAGTGAATCGCCTGTAAAATCGGCAATATCTTGAATTTCGCCTGGTTGATAGACATGAGCTAAAATTACTGCCTCTCTCTTTTTCTTCCAGGATAATATTTCTTTAACTAAATTTTTGTTTGAGGGACTACTAGTTGAATTATTCATCTTGTCTCCCAATTAATACAATATAAATTTTTAATAAACTATTTGGTTATCTATTCATTTTGTTTTAAGGTATTTTTTATTATATCATAAAAAAAAATTAGATATAAAATCTTTTTTATTGTAATATGTTTTATAAAAAAGTAAAGAGGTAAAAAGAAAGTATCGAGTATATCGTATCGCGTATTGAGCAAAGAAAAAGAAAACAACCAGGGAAGTATGATATGTTCCGATTAATTGACAAGGATATTGAAGAGGGGTAATATTAATAAAAGCGAAAGACGGAAAATGCAAAACAAAGTTCGTATCTCGTTAAGAAAATAGTAATGTATAATATGTAGGGACACGATGCATCGTGCCCACAGTAAACGGAAATAATACAAAGACAGAGAGGGCACAATTCATTGTGCCCCTACACCTAAATCCTAGTTTCTTTAACGCAATACGAGTTACTATTAACTAACGACTAATTTAATTGGTAAATTAAATTATAAAGGTGGGAAAATTATGGAGAGTCACCCTCATGATATAATTATTACCAAAGAGGCGCCTAATTATGGGATAGAATAGGGAAAGTATAGTTTCTTTACTTTGGAGAATGGATTTATGGAGAAGGAAGAATATAAAATTAATTTTGAGAAAGCCGAAGGTTATTTAAAAAAAGGGAATTTTAATCAAGCTATTAGAGAGTTTGAAACGTTTTTAGAAAAATGGCCGGATGATCCCAGGTGTTATAACAAATTAGGAGTATGTTATGCCAGCTTAAGAAATTTTGTTAAAGCAAAACCGTATTTAGAAAAAGCCTTAGCATTAGATTTGAAATATCCTGAACCTTATAATAATTTAGGAAATATTTGCTTAGAAGAAAAAGAATATGAAAAGTCAATTGAGTTATATAAAAAAGCTGTAGAACTAAATCCTGATTATGCAGCTGCTCACAGTAATTTAGGTTTGGCCTATAAAAGAACAAAAAGAATTGATGAAGCTGTAAAACATTTTAAAAGGGCTGCTGAAATTGATAGGAAAGCTCCTATATCAGAAATCAAGAAAATTAGGATGAAAACAAAAACTAAAAGCAATATTGTTTTCTTCATATTAATTTTGGTAGGTTTGATTATTTTATGGTTTTTACTGAAAAAATAGATTTACTGAGTAATATTTAATTTATATATCATGAAAGTAGGTGAAAATATATTTGGCAGAGACTAATACGCATTTAATCAAAGCAAAACAGATACACCAGAAGGTGATAGTATTTGATGGGCATTGCGATACTATTTTAGAGGTTATGAATCATAAAAGAACCTTAGAAAAAAAATCAACTACCGGTCACCTGGATATCCCCAGAATGAAAGAAGGAGGGATTGATGTCCAGTTTTTTGCTGTTTTTATAGAAGACATTTATAAACCGGATAGGTCATTAAAAAGAACTTTACAATTAATTGATTGCTTTTATAGGGAAATAGAGAAAAATCAGGACGATATATCATTAGTTACTAATTATAATCAGATAAAGAAAGTAAATAGGGCAGGGAAGATTGCCGCTATCCTTTCCATTGAAGGAGGAGAAGCCTTAGAAGGTGATTTAGGAGTATTGAGAGTATTGTATAAATTAGGAGTAAGGCTCTTAACTCTCACCTGGAATCAAAGAAATCAGATTGCTGACGGAATTGGTGAATCCCGAACTGGTAGTGGTTTAACTGAGTTTGGCTTAAAAGTTATAGATGAGATGAATGATCTGAGGATGTTGATTGATGTGTCTCACCTTTCAGAGACTGGTTTTTGGGATGTGGTAAAAAGAAGCAAGACTCCCATTGTTGCTTCTCATTCTAATTGTTATGCTTTATGTCCCCATCTTCGAAATTTAAAAGATGAACAAATTAAAGCTTTAGCTGATAAAGGTGGAGTAATAGGGATAACCTTTGTGCCCAATTTTTTAACTCAAGAAAAAAGAAAAACTACTGTAGAAGATGTGGTAAAACATATTGATTATTTGGTAGAAAAAGTGGGAGTGGATTATATAGGATTAGGTTCTGATTTTGATGGTACAGGTGGTCTTCCTTTGGATTTAGAGGGGGTTGATAAAATTCCTAATATCACTGGAGTGTTACTCGGCCGAGGTTATAAAGAAAAGGATATCAAAAAAATATTAGGAGAAAATTTTTTAAGAGTGTTTAAAGAAGTGGTAGGATAATAATATTATTCTGATTTAAAAGTAGAGGGAGTATTTATGAAGTATTTAAAATTTTTACAAAATGGAAATATAAGATACGGATTACTTGAAAAAGATAATATAATTAGAGAAGTAGTTGGTGATATTTTTAATAATCATAAAAATACAGAAAATGTATATTCTTTATCAGAAATAACTTTTTTACCCCCCTGTGTGCCAACTAAAATAATAGCTGTGGGATTAAATTATTTTGAACATGCCAATGAAGTTCAGATGAAAATTCCTGACGAACCGTTAATATTTATGAAACCCCCAAGTACACTTATTGCTCATAATGATAATATAATTTATCCTAAGATGAGTAAGCAATTAGATTATGAAGCAGAATTAGCAGTGATTATTAAAAATAGAATTAAAAATATTGAACCTGGAGATGTCTCTAAAAATATTTTGGGATATACTTGTTTTAATGATATAACTGCCCGAGATTTACAAAAAAAAGACGGACAATGGACCAGGGCTAAATCATTTGATACCTTTGCGCCCATCGGACCTTATATTTCTACTGAATTAAATCCTGATAATCTTCAAATAAAACTTTATAAGAATGGTCAACTAATGCAGGATTCTTCCACCAGTAATATGATTTTTAAGGTTGACAAGATAGTCAGTTTTATTTCTAAAATAATGACTTTATTTCCAGGGGATATAATTGCTACCGGAACTCCTTCTGGAGTTGGACAATTAGAAGAAGGGGATATAGTAAAGGTAGAGATTGAGGGGATTGGAGTTTTAAAGAACAACGTATTTTTAGAAAAAAATGATTAAAAATTCCAGTTTATGTAATTCGCCAAGAAGATAGATTTCTATTTTTTAAGAGTTATATATGTAGAAAAGCAATTAATTTAATAAATAATAATTGCAGCATGCAAAGGAGGTGAGTTGAGTACAAGTTAGATAAGATATTTTATCAGAGTAGGTGGCCTGCGTTAAGTGTTAGAGAATGGGACGTTGTCTCTAAACGAAAGGATCAAAGTTATTTATAGGGAAATTATTTAATCCTGCGGTAGGTCATCGCGTCCGCTGCTACATCGAAAATGCCTTTTACAAAGATTCTTCTTGATGTAGCAG
Source organism: Candidatus Atribacteria bacterium 1244-E10-H5-B2 (assembly GCA_003575245.1). The sequence goes on from NMQN01000912.1 coordinate 4,640, forward strand.
ACATAAAGCTATATCTATTATAATAATGCTATATCAAGGAGGGAAAGATAAAGAATGAAAATATCGTCCTATAAAATTACCACTATGGGTCTTCTAATTGCTTTAAGTATAATTTTATCTCGGGTGGCCAGTCTACGTGTTGCTATTGGAGGGGTAGAGGGAATCAGGATCGGTCTGGGGAAATTACCTATAATCTTAGGAGGTATTATATTTGGTCCATTAGCTGGAGGGCTAATCGGAGCCTTTTCTGACCTGTTAGGATACTTCATCAATCCTATAGGGATTTATATGCCTCACTTTACTCTAACTTCTGCTTTGACCGGAATAATTCCAGCGACTATCTTGGTTTTAATGAAAAAAAATGAACCTAATGTTTTTGATTTGGGTCTAGCTATTACCGCGGGTCAGGTGATAACTTCTATTATTTTAATACCGTATTTTTTAAATATTTTATTCGGACTTTCCTGGAAAGTGTTAATGCCCCCGCGAATGGTGGCAGAACCCATTCAAATATTTATCTATACCTATACCATAAATACAATTTTAAAGAGAAATATTTTAATTACCAAATCACATAAGATTTAGGATTTACTTATTTAATTGATATTATATTTGGCAATTAAAGTTAAAGAAGAACGAGAGGGGACTTGTAATATTAGAAAATATGAAAAATAAAAATTTAAATTTAAAAAACAAAACTATGAAGGCGGCTGTATTTTATGCACCTGGCCAGGTAAGTTTAGAAAATATTAATATTCCCGATATTGGTCCTGACGAAGTTTTGGTAAAAGTGAGAGCTGCACTTACCTGTGGAACAGATCGTAAAACCTACTTAAGAGGGCATCACTTATTTAATCCGCCTTTTGTTTTTGGACATGAATTTGCCGGTGATATAGTAGAAGTAGGCAGTAAGGTTAAAAAATTTAAACCAGGAATGAGAGTAGTAGCCGCTAATTCTGCTCCTTGTAATTCCTGTTTTTACTGCAAAAATGGTGAACATAGTTTGTGTGATAGTTTATTTATTCAATTAAGCGGCGCTTTTGCAGAGTATATAAAAATTCTCGGAATAATTGTTTCTCAAAATTTATTATTATTTCCCGAGACAGTAAGCTATAAGGAAGCAGCATTTTTGGAACCCCTTTCTTGCGTAGTTCATGGAGTTGAAGAATCAAAAATTAATTTAGGTAATACAGTGGTTATAAATGGAGCAGGTCCGATAGGTTTAATGTTTTTACAAGTAGTTAAATTAAAAGGAGCAAGAGTTATTATAACTGATACACTTGAGGAGAGACTAAAATTAGCCATGAAGTTGGGGGCCTATAAGGCAGTAAATGTCTCTAAAGTGCAGAATCCTGTTGAAGAAGTGAGAAAATTTACTGAAGATAAGAGAGGAGCAGATGTAGCTATTGAGGCAGTCGGGTTACCAGAGGTTTGGGAACAGACTATATCGATGGTAAGAAAGGGAGGAACGGTAAATCTCTTTGGAGGATGTAAAAGAGGAACGAAAATTTCTATTGATACCAGTTTAATTCACTATTCCCAAATTAACATAAAGGGAGTTTTTCATCATACACCCGGACATGTTAAAAGAGCTTTAAATTTAATTTGTAATAAGGCGATTGATATCGATTCGCTGATTACCGAAGAGCTTCCCCTTAGTGAAATATCTACTGTGATAGAGATGATGTTGGCTCATAAAGGCATTAAAATAGCGGTGATACCCTAAAGAGGTATATCGTATGTCGCATTTCGTATATCGTAAAGAAAATAGAAGTCAGGAGCCAGAATTCAGGATTCAGAATATTATAAGCGGATAATGTAAAGCGTAGAGCGTGTACAATTAGTTATACAGTTGCCCGGTTAACCAGTTTACCCGTTAAAATAAAAGTTACAAGTTGCAGGTTTCGCTTTTTAAGAAAGCAAGTAAGGGCGTATTGCATACGCCTTAGTAGCGTAGAAGAAAGAAGAAAAGGATAGGGAGAGATGAAAGCTTTAGTCAAATACGGAAAAGGTGAAAATGATATAGAATTAAGAGAAATTTCCGAACCCATTCCTCAAGCAAATGAAGTAAAAGTTAAAGTGAAGGCTACGGGAATCTGTGGAACTGACCTTTATGGTTATTCAGCCCTAAAACCTCCGGTGGTATTAGGACACGAAACTGCCGGGGTTGTGGTAGAAGTAGGGGAAGAAGTAAAAAATATAAAAGTAGGAGATAGGGTTACTACTGAAACTACTGCCTATATCTGTGGTCAATGTAAATTTTGTCAGAGCAAAAATTATAATTTATGTATTTATCGTAAAGGGTTAGGATCCGCTGTTAACGGGGCTTTTGCTGAATATTTTGTGATAAGAAAAGAAAGCATCCACCAAATTCCTCCTCATATTGATTTTAATTCTGCTTCTCTTTTTGAACCTTTATCTTGCGCTACCCATGCAGTAATAGAACAAGCTAATTTGTTATCCCATGAAACAGTTTTGGTATTAGGACCGGGACCTCTTGGGTTATTAACTGCTCAAATTGCTAAGTCTTTAGGAGCAAGAGTAATTATTTGTGGAATTGAAGGTGATGAAAAAAGGTTATCTATAGCAAAAAGAATTGGAATTAATCAAATTTTTAATATAAAAAAGAAGGATATTAAAAATTATTTGTCGAAATTAACAGTAGGGTATGGTGTAGATGTGGTTTTTGAATGTTCCGGTTCTGTTGAAGCTGTGAAGTATGGATTAAATTTTATAAGGAAAGGGGGTAGATATATTCAGGAAGGAATTATCCACCAACCGATTCAACTTAGATTTGATCAAATCTTATTTGACAAAGAGCTGAGTATTATTGGTTCTCGTACTCAGAAACCCTCTTCCTGGGATAAGGCAATAAATCTGGCAAACGAAGGGAAGGTAAATTTAAAAGAATTGGTTAGCGATGTACTTCCCTTAAGTAATTGGAAAGAAGGTTTCAGGCGAGCAAAGAAAAAAAATTCTATTAAAATAGTTCTTCAGCCAGATAGGTAATATTAGAAAAAATTTCAGGTAAAATTTCAACAACCTGATAGATTGCGAGATTATTGGTTAGTATCACTTTTTCATTTGGTCGTTAGTGAATAGTAATAAAGCGAAAAACAAAAAGCGCAAAACTTAAAGCCATAGCTCAAAATTTAAAATTTAAATATATTGTTTTATATATTGATTTTCATCTTTCTTCTCCCGCATGTTATATAACAAAGATGAAAAGATAAAGAAGTAAAAACAAAACTTAAAATTTAGTATTGAGAGAAAAAAGTTTTGAGTTTTGAATTATGGTTTTTCGCTACATAATGGTAACTAAAAATTGTATTTAAAATTAACGACTACTTCACTAACAATTAATTAGGGCTTACGGAAAAAGGAAATTCCTATACAATATAATTAGAAAGGAGAAGAGAAAATGATAGAATTTAATCTTGAAAAAGGTTTAAAAGGAATAACTCAAACAGCGGTGAATGAGGAAAATTCAGCGGAGAGATTTGCCAAACCTATGCCACCTGCCCTTGCCACTCCTATATTAGTTTCTTTAATGGATTTAGCTGCCATAAATGCGGTGAAAAATAATCTTCCGGAAGGTTACATTTCAGTAGCTAGCAAAATATCGATTACCCATTTAGCTGCTACTCCTTTGGGTATGACTGTTACTGCCGATGCGACTTTAACTGATATTTTCCAAAATCGATTAACCTTCCAGGTAAACGCTTTTGATGAAGTGGAGAAGGTAGGGGAAGGGACTGTAGAAAGATATATTATAGACCTAGGGAAATTTACCAAGAAAATGCAGGAAAGAAAAAAACCACGAGAGGTTGATTTTTAATTGATTAAAAAAGCTTTATTAATAATCGATATGCTTAACGATTTTATCAGGGAAGATGGAAAATTATATATAGGAGACGGTGGAGGAAAAATTATTTCACCCATTAAAAAGGAACTGGAGAGATTCAGGAGAGAAAAAAACACTGTATTCTATATCTGTGATTGTCATCGGTCAAATGATAAAGAATTTAATCTTTTTCCTCCACACTGCCTTTCCGGGACAGAGGGAGCAAATATAATCGAAGAATTAAAACCATCGAAAAATGATTTTATAATCCACAAAAGAAGATACAGCGGATTTTTTCAGACCGATTTAGATATTTCTTTAAGAGAAGAAGGGATTATAGGATTAGAGTTGGTGGGAGTATGTACTAATATTTGTGTTTTATACACTGCTGTAAGTGCCAGGATGTTAAATTATAAAGTTACAGTTTTAAAAGATGCTGTGGCTTCCTTTGATCAACTAGCCCATAATTTTGCTTTAAAACAGATGAAAGATGTTTTAGGCGTTGAAATTAGATAATATAATTCTATCTTGGCAGGGTAAACTACAGCAGGAATCAAATGGCCTAGTAGATATGGATTGGAGTTAGAAGTAGTGGCAATAGAAAAATTAAAAGTAGGATTAGCTTTAGGAGGAGGTGGAGCCCGAGGCCTCGCCCACATAGGAGTGTTAAAAGTTTTAGAAAGAGAAAATATCCCCATTGACTTAATTACCGGTACCTCAATGGGGGCTATTATTGGAGCAGTATATGCTCTAAAAAAAGATATTTCTGCTATAGAAAAAATTACCGAGAAATATTCTAAAATTAGTTAATTTAATATAGACTTGTCTTTTAGCGAAAAAGAAAGAAAAGATAAGCCCTTCTTTTTAAAAAAAATGTCTGATTTCTTGAAAAAAGGTTATATTCTCAATCTTGAACTCACAAGAAAATATATGAATGATGGGGAAGGATCAAGAAAGGTTATTGAGGAATTAGTGAATAACAAAATCTTCGAAGACACCCAGATTCCCTTTGCTGTAGTGGCTGCGGATTTAGTAAAGGGAGAAAAAGTGATTATAAGAAGAGGAAAATTGTTTGATGCACTTTTTGCGAGCGCTTCTATTCCGGGAATGTTTCCTCCTGTAATATTAGATAAGAAAATCTTAGTTGATGGAGGGATAGTCGATGTAGTTCCAATTGAGGTAGCTCAATCTTTAGGGGCAAATTTCGTTATTGCGGTTAGTGTGAGCCAAACTATTAAAAGGAGGGCTGAATTTAGTAACGCCGTAGAAATTCTTTTTCGGTCTGATTCTGTTACATCTGCCGAATTAAGAAAATTACAACTATCTTTTGCTGATGTAGTAATTACCCCTAAAGTAGGACGTTTTCACTGGTCTGATTTCTCTAAACCCGAACAATGTGTTCGAGAAGGAGAAATAGCTGCTCAAAATGCTATTTTAGAATTAAAGAAAAAATTGAAGAAAGTAAAACCCAGCTGGTGGAAAAGATTATTTTACTGAAGCTTCCTTATCTTTCTTTTCTTTGATATTGGAGTCTGGTTTTTTGGAAGTTTCTTTCTTTTCTTGCCCTTCTGTTGAGGAAGCGGCTAATCTTTCCCTTTCCGACTTATAACTACTATTTCGATTATCTGTACTATAATATCCACTGCCCTTTAATATGAAGTTTCCATTTTTGCTTATTAATCTATAGACTTCTCCGTCACAGCTTTTGCATTTTTCAATGGGATCTGTTGTAATGGATTGGAATTTTTCAAAAGTATTCCCACATTTTTTACATTTATATTCATATGTTGGCATAATCAAATTTCCCTTCTAAAACATCTAACTGTATATTTTAAACAAATTTACATTTTTGTCAAGATTTTCTTCCGCTTGTTCCGCATTCTTGCGAAAGCAGGCAACAGGAATCTATTTCCTTTACGTTATTATGACTAAACAATCTTTTATTTTTTTGACCGTCAGAAAAAGAGAAAGAAAGTAAGGGGCAGAAGAATTATTAAAAAAGTATTATTACAAAAAAGGATTTCTAAAAATTATGTAGAATATTAATCATAAGATTATCTTTTAAAAAACATTTTTGTTCTATTTAAGGAATCTTTACTCAAAGAATTTACTATAAAGGCAAGTAGTATAATCTAATAAAATAAATCAAAAAGGAGAAATGATTATGAGTAACAAATTTAAAGTCATTGGTCTAATTGTAACTGTATTCTTATTGTTCGCTTTTTTATTTAATTTTGCCTACGGGAATCCTTTATTAGGGGTAATTCCAGAAAAGGTTATCGGGGTTTTGGAAATAAAAGATGTAGAATTAATAAAAAGTCTGTCTGAATTAGATATAGCGAGCTTTGCGCCAGAAGGAGAAGAGGGAAGCGGAATACAAGATCATAGAATGACCAGAGAAGAGATAAAAGAAGAACTGGGATTTGATGTCTTGGATCCGTTATTTTTAGAGAACATCTTTTCCGGTGGTGCAGTCCTCTCTTGTTTGGGTGTTTCTATAGGAGGAGTCCCCGAAGTATTAATTGTCCTATCTCCTTCTGATAGTCGTGCTTTTATTAAATTTGTGGGGGCAATAGAGGCGAAAAAGGATTTAAAAGAAGAAGTATCAAATTATAAAAGGCATTGACATAGTGAATATAATTCTTCCTGAAGATGCAGACTTAGAGCCTCTAAAGTCCATTTCTTACGCTTTTTTAGGGGATACTTTAGTTATTGGAGGGAATTTGTCACCGGTTAAAAAAGCTATAGAGGTATTTCAGGGAGAGAGCAATTCTCTTCTTGAAAATTCAGAATACAAAGAACAAAAAGTAAAAACCGAAAAGAAAGTAGAACCTTCAAGTTTCTTTTTCTGTTTGTTTGGCCAAGAACTCTATCAAGTTTTAGATGAATTAATTGAAGTGGTTGAGGAAGAAGAATTAGCTAAAACTTTAAAGGATTCTCGGGATTCTTTAGAGGATATGGGCACTATAAGTGGAGTGGGCGGTTATCAAGAGAAACAGTTTAAAGCCTATATGATTGCTCAAATGGCGGAAAAATATGTAGATGTACTTAAAGAAACAGATATAAGTAATTTACAGTCACCCTCTATGTTTCCTAAAAATACATTCTTCTATCTTGGTGGTATATTGCCCCTTACCTGGGAAGAGATTAAGGAAGATTACATAAGTGAGGATCTTCGACTTGATTTAGAAAAAAATGTTAAACAAATTCAGGAAAAAAGTGGAGTTGACATCGAAAAAACTGTTTATTCCTGGCCGGCAAAAGAATTTAGTTTAGGGCTTTTTGATATTTCCGCAATTTTCCCTAAAGTGGGGTTAATAGCCGGATATTCTTCAGAAGAAAAACTTATTCAGAATCTTTATCCTGTATTAGAAAACTTTGCTCCTATAATGGGTGGGACATTAGCGGACAATCAATATGGGGGAATAAATTACAAAAGTCTATCTAACCCAATGTTCCCCTTGGGATATGGAATTGTAGGGGATAGATTTGTCTTGTCCAGTGGAATAGCAAATATTATAGATGCTCAAAAAGGAGATATGGCCACTTTGGATAAACTGGAAGCCATAAAATATATGCTTTCTTTTCCTAAGGTTTTTTCTCTATTGTATATAGATATGAATTCTGTATCAGAAATTGTAGGAAGGTTTATGCAAATGGCAGTACAAGAGATACCAGAAGGAGCAGAAGAGACCGAAGGGGCAAGGAAAAAAGAATCTTTAGATGTCATATTAGAAGGATTAAGCAGTCTTGAAAATATTTTATTCTGGGCAGGCCTTAAAGAGGATTATTCCTATGCCTGGTTAGAGGTTAAATATAAATAAGGAAATAGAAATAGGGCATGAAACATCCTGGATTTTAAAAAATTTGAATTTATAAAATATGTGTGGTAATGTGTAATAGTTATATATTTAAAAATATTTTATTTAAATAGAGAATTAAAAAGTTGAAAAAGGCAAACTATCCGAAAGGACAGGGCGCAAAGTTATGGGTCTTAAGCATTTTATGCTATGATTGCCAAACTGCCAACTTTTATTTTTTTGGAATATTTAATCAAACTTAAGAATTATTATTTATTTGTATTAGGAGATGAACCAAATGAGAGATAGAGATAAAGAGCAGTTGCTAAATGAATTGATTGATTTACGTAAAAAGATTGCTGAATTAGAAAATGTAAAAATAAATCACAAACAGGCAGAGAAGCAATTAATAAAATATGAAGAGCTGTACAAGTTAATAGCTGAAAATACAAGTGATGTAATTACTTTACACGATTTTAATTTACAAGCAACATTTACTTATATTAGTCCTTCGATTAAAGATATTAGTGGATATGAACCCGAAGACTTAATCGGTAAATCTCCTTTTGAATTTATTCATCCTGATGATAAAAAGGGATTGTTTTCAATATTATTAAATTATGTCAATGCTAAAGCAAAAAAGCTCTTTGCTGGAAAAGAATCCTCCATAACTGAGAGAATTGAATATCGTTTTAAAGATAAAGAGGGAGATTGGCACTATTTTCAAGGTACCGGAAATATTGTAGGAAATCGGTTGCTTTTTATCACTAGAGATATCACCAAATACCAGAAGATGCTGGAGAAATTAAAAGAGAGTGAAGAAAAATATCGTAGTCTCTTTGAAAATATGCCTGGAATCTACTATCGTGCAGATACAGAAGGAAATATTATAATGACAAATCCAGCTGGAGCTAAAATGCTGGGTTATGATTCTCCTGAAGATATCATAGGGAAAAATCTTGCTAAAGATTTATATTCTATCCCAGAAGACAGAAAAAAGTTTTTAAAAGAATTAAAAAAGAGAAAGGGAAACGTCAAAGATTATGAGGTAAACCTAAAAAAGAAAGATGGTACCCCAATTACAATATCTACTTCTAGCCATTTTTATTATGATGAAGAAGGGCACCTTGATGGGATAGAAGGTATCTTAGTGGATATCAACGAACGCAAGCAAGATGAGAAACTACAACAAGTTCTTTACAACATCTCCAAGGCTGCCAATTCCCCCATTAATCTTGACCACCTTTATAAAATTATTCATAAAGAACTGGGAACCATCATCGATACCGCCAACTTTTATATCGCTTTAGTTGATGAAAAAGAAGATAAGATTTACTTTCCCTACCATGTCGATGAGAAAGATGATGATTTCCCTATTTTAAACTTTAGCACTTCCAATACCATCACTGCTTATGTTATAAAAACAGGAAAACCTCTGCTTAATGATAATAGTCAATATGAGGAAATGGTAACTCAGGGAATATTAACCGCTATGGGTACTATTTCCGATGAATCCATCTGGTTAGGAGCCCCCCTACAAATAGAGGGCAAAACCATTGGGGCTATGGTGGTCCAGAGCTACACCAACCCCAACCTTTATTCTGAAAGCGACATCAAGCTTATGGAATTCGTCTCCTCCCAGGTAGCTACTGCTATCGAGCGTAAAAGCTCTGAAGAGAAAATCAAACACCTAAGCTTCCATGATGCTCTAACAGGCCTTTACAATCGGGCTTACTTCGAAGAAGAACTGGAAAGGTATAATTTCCCCCGTTACTACCCTCTGAGTATAGTAATGCTCGATATCAATGGGCTGAAAGTTATAAATGATACCTTTGGTCATTCCGAGGGAGACCGACTGTTACAACACCTCTCCCAGGTGCTTACTTCCGTCTCCCGCCAGGGGGACATCCTGGCCCGTATCGGAGGAGATGAGTTTGCCATTCTTCTGCCTTCTACCACCTCCGAACAAACCCATAGTTTCTGTGAGAGGATCAAGAAGGCTTGCCAGCAAGATAAGATAGAGCCCATCTACTTAAGACTGAATATCTCTTTAGGTCATGCCACTCAGGAAGGAGAATATAAAGATATAAACTCTCTCTTTAAAGTAGCTGACCGCAAGATGTATCAGGATAAAGTCTTCAGTGCAAAAAGTAGAGAAAAACATTTCTTAGAGGCCTTCCGCATCATTCTGGCCGAACGGGACCCCCATACCGAAGACCATGCCCAGAGACTCCAGGAGTTAGCCCTTTCTTTAGGTGAAAGGGTAGGACTTACCGAATACCAGTTAGGGAACTTAAAACTATTAGCATTACTTCACGATATCGGTAAGATCGGGATTCCGGATAGCATCTTGTTTAAGGCCTATATCCTAACTCCCTCAGAGTGGAAGAAGATGAAAGAACACCCTCAAATAGGCTACCGTATGGCCAAGAATATCCCTGATTTTGCCCCTATTGCCCGGGAGATCCTTTATCACCATGAACACTGGGATGGTTCTGGATATCCGGAAGGTTTAAAGAAAGAAGAGATCCCCCTACTTTCTCGAATCATCTCTATTGTCGATGCCTATGATGTGATGCAGTCTCGTCGCCCTTACAAGGGAGCAGTAAGTAAGACCAAGGCCTTAAAGGAGATCAAAATGTATGCTGGTACCCAGTTTGACCCTCAGCTGGTGGAGATATTCTTGAAGATAGTAAAAACCTGACAGAGGACAACGGTTCTGTGATACATAATAATTTAAAGCAGAAATAGAATCTTTAAATTTGACTTAAGAAAATATGCTCAGATAATATTATACCTTTTTCTCTTTTCTTCATCACTTTTCTTGCTCCGCTTGCTGTATTCAATTCTTGATATTTAAACTTCTCTTTGATATATTAAAGTACATAGTACACTTTTTAAAATAAATGACCATCATCCATTGGGATAAGCATAAAGAAGATTTTAGAAATTATAGAGATTTTATTTTAAAGCATAGGTAATAATATGATAGAATCAGTTTTTATGTACCTGGCATTTTTTATTGCTGCAGGTATAAGTTCCATGATCGGTATAGGTGGCGGAGTACTTTATGTCCCCATTTTATTAGCCTTTGGTTTCCCATTTTATCAAGCCGCAGCAATCAGTTTATTTATAATAATGGCTCTCTCTATTTCATCTTCTTTAGTATATCATCGAGTTAAATTGGTAGATTGGAAATTAGCTTTAATAATTGAACCATTAACTGCCATTATGTCCCTTATGGGTGGATATTATTCTTCCTTTATTCAAATTAAAGAATTAAAAATATTATTCATTTTGGTTCTGATTGTTTCCGGATATTTTATGATAAAAACAGTTAAAAAAATTCAAGACGAATTCATTATTAAGAAGAAATGGGGCTATTGGTCAAGAAAATTTGGAGAAGAAAAGTATTCGGTTAATCTTTTAATTGGACTTCCGATTGCTGCTCTGGCCGGTATAGTAGCGGGCTTATTAGGTATTGGGGGAGGAGTAATCATAGTACCTTTACTGGTTTTATTGCTGGGAGTTCCTATGAAAATTGCAGTGGGAACATCTTGTTTTATGGCAGGAATAACTGCTTTATTCGGTTTTTGGGGACATTTTTTTGCCGGACATTTTGAACCTAAAATGGCTTTAATTCTGGCTTTAGTGGTTTTTGCCGGAGCTCAAACTGGTTCTCGGATATCTATAAAGATAGATAAAATTTTATTGAAAAAAATATATGCTATATTTCTTTTTTTAATCTCTGCCTGGATGATGGTGAATGTGGTAAAATAATTAATAAAAAGAGGTAATGGTTAATGAGGGTTATTGGTATAATAGGATATAAGAAGAGTGGTAAAACCACTTTGACACTAAAACTATCCGATGAATTAATTAAAAGAGGTTATAAAGTAGCAGTAGTAAAACATATTAACGAAGACCTTGATCTGGCCAATTCGGATACTTCAAAATACAAAAAAGTTCTAACCCAGGTAGCGGCAATTACCCCTAAAGAATTAGTATTTTTTTTAAAGAGTAAAAAGAACTTAGAAGAGATTATAAAATATTTCGAAGCTGATATTATCTTAATAGAAGGTTTTAAAAAGGAAAAAACTTTTCCCAAAATTGTGTGCTTAAGAGAGGAAAGTGAAAAGGCTAAATTATTTGATGGATTACAGCTTTGTACAGCTGGTTTTGTTTCTAAGGAGGTAAACCAGAAACTTTGCGACTTTAATATTTTAAATGATGAGGATATAAAAAAGATAGCAAAAATAGCCATTAATAAATCATTTAAATTACCTAACTTGAATTGCGGGGAATGTGGATATCAAGATTGTTATGGTTTAGCTCAAGAGATTGTTAAAGGAAACAAAACTCTCGATGATTGTTCTTCTTTAGAACCCTCAACTTTAGTGAAAGTAAATGGGGAGATAATCTCGATGAATCCTTTTATCTCTAAGATAGTGAAAAACACTATTATCGGGCTTTTATCTTCTTTAAAGGGCTTTATCAAGGGGGATATTGAGATAAAGATAAAACAAAAATAAAAACAAGTGTATAGTATATCGTATTTCGTATATTGTATGTCGTGTATCGTGAAGAGAAAGAGCGAATAGCGTAGAGCGTATACATTGTTACCTGGTTACCTGGTTGATGAATTAATATCAAATTAATTAACCAGTTAACTAAGTAACTATTTAACCAATGGGGAGGTGATTTTATTATGTCAGAGGTTTTAACTCAGGCAAAACCAAATGATAAAGAAAAGGATAAAGAGGAAAAAATATATGATGCAATAATAATTGGAGGTGGGCCTGCAGGCTTAACCGCAGGCATCTATCTTAGTCGGGCCAGAATGAATACTCTATTAATTGAAAAAGCTCTTCCTGGTGGACAAGTAATCCTTACTGAGGTTATTGAAAATTATCCTGGCTTTCCCCTTGGCATTGCAGGTCCTGAATTAATGCAAAAAATGGAGGAGCAGGCTGTAGGATTTGGCCTAACAATAGAATACGGGGAAGTAGAAGAAATTAGAATAAAAGAAGGCAAAGAAGATAAGGTAAGAATAGTAAAAATCAATAACAAAGAATATAAAACTTTAACTATTATTTTGGCTTCCGGAGCAGAAGCAAGTAAATTAGAAGTCCCCGGAGAAGAAGAATTGAGAGGAAGGGGAGTTTCTTATTGTGCTACCTGTGACGCCCCCTTTTTTAAGGATCAAAAGATAGTAGTGGTTGGTGGAGGGGATACGGCAATTGAGGAAGCTTTATATTTAACTAAGTTTGTTCGAGAAGTAACTATTATTCACCGTCGAGATAGATTAAGAGCAACCAAGATATTACAGGAAAGAGTTTTTGCTAATAAGAAAATAAATTTTGCCTGGGATTCAGTAGTAACAAAAATATTGGGCAAGGAAAAAGTAGAAGGTGTTTTGGTTCAGAACAAAAAAACAGGTGAAGAAAGGGAAATTTCCTGCCAGGGTGTTTTTGTTTTTATGGGGAACATACCTAATTCAAAGTTTTTAAAGGAGTTAGTGGAATTAGGCAAAAAGGGCTATATTTTGACTGATGATAATATGATGACTTCACAAGAAGGTATATATGCTTGCGGAGATGTTAGAAAAAAGCTCTTAAGACAGGTGGTTACTGCCTGTGGAGAAGGAGCTACCGCTGCCTTTGCAGCCCAAAAATACATTGAAGAATTAAAAGGAGTTTCCTATAAATAGAAGAAGAGAGGTTAAAAAATGAATTTTGGAATATCAACTATGCCATTTGAGGACTGTCAGTTAAAATCGAAATTACCTTTATTAAAAGAGGCTGGGATAAAATATATTGAGGTAAAACCGAAAGAAGGACATTTCAATTATCATGACCCCAAATATCTGGATGAAATGTCTAAAGAATTTAAAAGAAATGGAATAAAAGTAATATCAATGCATATGCCTACCCACGGAGCAGATATTTCCCTGATTGAGGAATATGATCGGGTATGGTCTGTCCGGGAAGTGGAAAAAACAGCTCTTGCTTTACTAAGATTAGGAGGAGGGATTTTAGTGGTTCATCCGGGAAGTGAAATTGAAGATGAGAAAGCGAGGAAAGTGCGTCGAGAAAAGAGTGAACAAAGCTTAGAGGAAATATTAAAATTTTGTGAACATTGGGGAATTAAGGTTGTTTTAGAAAATACTTTACCCGGAAAGACCGGTGACAGCATACCCGAGATTCTGGAGATAATAAAAAAATTTAATTCGAAAAATCTGGGAATTTGTCTGGATACCGGACATTACAACATAGCTTCTTCTCTTTATAATCATAGAGGAGTTGCGGAGTGCTTGCCGGAAATAAAAGATTATTTATGTCATTTGCATATTCATGATAATTTCGGAAAGAGCGATGATCATTCTCTGCCTTATGAAGGCAATATAGATTGGAAAGGACTTATAAAGGGCTTAAAAGAAATTAATTACCAAGGGGTATTTATGTTTGAATTAAGGAAAAAAACAAATAATGAAGAAATGCTACGAACGATTAAAGAATCGTATATAAATTTATTTAAGGAAAAAAATGACTAATAAAAAAGGACATCTTTATTGGTTAC